>JAZGGI010000043.1 GCA_036480375.1 Candidatus Zixiibacteriota bacterium | reverse complement strand
AGGAAAAAGCAAAATGACCGCCTTGGTTGCAGTGATGAGGAAAATGATAACCATTCTTAACACGATGCTCGCAAAAAAAGAAAGGTGGAACCCTAAATTAGCTTGACATTAAAGACAGTCGCTACAACATACAACAATATGTCTCACGAGGTCTTACATATCTACAAAACATTTCGGATTTTTCAAGCCATAATTAAAGAGACACTTTTGGTTTTGGCAAGTGGCTTGAAACGATTTCATGACACACTTATGGATTGTAAGAGGTTCTCTTTTCTAACTATAGACTACATTCAAAGGCGACACGTAACCATACTGTCCATGAACATGAGTGCTAATTCGAAAATATCTCGGGGTATCCCAAAGAGATACAATGGATTGTAAAAATGGCGTCCCCAGGGGAATTTGTAACATAGATGCAACTCAAAAAGGTGAAACGATACCAATTGAAATTGTGATTATATCAAGGCGGAAATCGGCGTGATGCATTAGTATTCCATCTTCGGATTATGAGCCTGTTTAGTATTCAAAACAACAGAAAGCACCAAACAAAAAACTGTGGTAATAACAAATGCTTGCGGGATATCTGTATCTGGTGTTTTCCCTCATTATCTACTGTGAAGCAGAGGAAACGAAACTACCAAGGAGCCATTGCCATTAGACAAACCATGTCTTAGCTTTTAACTAATCGTGTCCAAATTGTCTGACGAAGTACAGTTTTTTCTCCGAGTTTATTGATTTAGCTTGTATTTAAGGTCGGCTATAAATATGGCTTGCGGTCTTCACTGAATCAGGTTATTTTATTCAACGATTGTTGAAACTAAAGAGTGAAACCGGTGCATTTAATCCGTGCCCATACGAAAATAGAGTTGATCAAAGACAATGAAGAATCGAGCTCCTCGAAATAGAACATTGGACTGTACTAAGGCTGAAATAAAGCATTTTTCGAAATCCTTTCTTCAGGTTTCAGCTCCTGTAAGCGTTAAGTCAATTACCGACACCATCTTGCATCAAGATTTTACTGAGGCGAGAGCATATCTGCCCGATAGTTTTGTCGACCTACTCGTAATGGATCCACCCTACAATCTTACCAAAAACTACAATGGCCACATGTTTAAATCCAAACAAGCCGAGGAATATGTATCGTGGTTCGCCGATATAGTATCTTCTCTAAGGCGGTTTTTGCGGCCAAACGCATCGATTTACGTATGTAGTGATTGGAAAACTTCCAATCTCATTTTTCCAGTGCTAAATCAGCACTTTCAGGTCCGCAATAGAATCACCTGGGAGCGCGAGAAAGGCCGGGGAGCAAAATCAAATTGGAAGAACAACACAGAAGATATTTGGTTTTGTACCTGTAGTGATGATTACTACTTCAATGTGAATGCAGTGAAACTAAAGAGACGAGTAATAGCTCCTTATCGCCTGGAAAACGGCGCACCAAAGGACTGGGAAGAATCCCAAAATGGGAATTATCGCCTCACATACCCATCAAATATCTGGTCTGACATAACAATACCTTTCTGGTCAATGCCTGAAAATACTGATCACCCAACCCAAAAGCCGGAGAAATTGATTGCCAAACTGATTTTGGCGAGCTCCCGTCCTGAGGATTTTATCCTTGACCCGTTTCTTGGAAGCGGAACAACTGCCGTTGTAGCGAGAAAACTGAGTCGACGCTTCTGTGGCATTGAGCTTAATCACGAATATTGTTGTTGGGCAGCGAAGCGCTTGAAACTGGCAGAGAAAGATCCTTCTATCCAAGGTTATTCGGATGGTATGTTCTGGGAAAGGAATAGTCTGAATGATCAGAAATCAGAAAAACCATCCAGGAATTGAAACAAAACAGCGTTAGGTCTGTTTGATGAATGATCCCTCGGACAGCTGATACGAACCATCAAGGACAACGATGGGATCAATGACAAAAACCAATTAGCAAAACTAATCGCAGAAAAATTTCATCTCACCAAAGATCGATCCGTATTTTATTGCTCCGACTTCGCGATACGTTTTAGTTCCTCGGCAAATCAACATTTCTCAAATACAGTTTTATCCTTATCGAATTTGAAGAAGTATGATGATGATTACATATTTCAAAAATTATTGAAGACAGTGTACTTATTGGTACGCCTTCTCTTAAAAATACCACTTGACAGGATCGATCGATTATTGTTATTTGATTGTCACTGGGAAGGATAGAGTTAGGAGACTCGGATGTCCCTCTATTCCTGACCATCCACGTTTATCAGGCACTTCACAAATCGCAATCCGGACAGACGGGTATCCGAGAGATGAGAGCAGTTGTTTGTCTGTCAAACAGCTGAGAGGATATTAGCTATGAATGTGTCGATTTCGATTATGACCCATCTTGAGTCAATCTTTCGAGATGTGCAACGAGCTGTGGCCGCTGGCGACGTTGGCTCTATCCGTAAACCTACGCGTAACGCCAAAGGGGATATAGTCAAATGGTTCGATCTTACAGCTAACGAGGCAGTTTGTGCTTACCTCAAGGAGCGTTTCCCGTATTCGACCGTGCTGTTATCTGAAGAGGGTTTACCTCGCAAGTTCGGCAATGGACAGCCCGAATTCACTGTAGTGTTGGATCCGGTAGATGGCTCGGACAACTTCGCCCGTGGAATAGCACCCGTTAGCATGGCTGTGGCATTGATCCCACGGTCTTGTCCAATTTCAGTTGAATCAGTCCAATATGCGTTAGTGGGTGATCTGGTTACCGGGCACATTTGCATTGCGGAGCGGGGAAACGGGGCGTCCTGCGACGGTAAGCAGATCCGTGCGGGAACATGCAATATTCTGAAGAGCGCCATGATCAGTTGCGAAATGAACCATTTTGCAGTGAGAGCGCCTCTGGCAAATGTCCTTTCTCGCGCCCGGGGGGTCCGCTCCTTAGGATGTGCTACTCAAGCAATAACGTTGGTCGCTTACGGTTCCATCGACGCGCATCTGGATCTGCGCGATCGCCTTACACCTGAGAACTTCCTGGCCCCCTCCCTCATTCTTACCGAGGCCGGAGGAACCATATCCGGACCGGAAGGAGAACCGATTCCTGATATCACAGACCTTACGCAACGTTTTTCGATCATTGCCAGCGGGTCGCCCGAACTGCACGCAGTTCTCGTTCAACAATTGAAAGGTGATACCGTATGCACATAACAGCTGAAACAGCAGTCCCAGCCTCTACGGGGACTGTACCACCTGCTGTGATACTGGCTGCTGGCGAGGGGCACCGCCTGAACGGAGTGAATGGAGGACGCCCAAAGCCTCTCACCCCGATTCTCGGTCTGACTCTCCTGGAAAGAGCCATTTTGTCGTGCAAAGAGGTTGGGGTTCTGGAGTTCTACGTGGTGATTGGATATCATGCGGACATAATGATCCCTTATCTGCATGTACTTGAGCAGAGGTTATCCGTCTTGATCCAACCGGTAGAAAACCCGAATTGGAGAGAGGGGAATGGATCCTCCGCTCTATCAGCAGCTCCCTACATAAGTCGTTCCTTTTTTCTGTTGATGTGTGATCACCTCTTCGATCCTGCGATTCTACGACTGTTGCTTACAGCAGGAAAGAATACAACTGATTGTCTGCTGGCGGTTGATCTTCATCCTGACCGTGTGTTTGAGTTGGAAGACGCCACCAAAATCCAGCTGAATGGAAATGTTATTACCGGTATCGGCAAAGGGGAAACGTCCTTCGATGCCGTAGATACTGGGCTCTTCCTCTGTCAACCCTCCCTGTTTGATGCTCTGGTAGTAGCCAGGGACAAAGGACAGCACTCCCTTTCAGCGGGACTCGCGGAGCTGATTAGGAGTCGTGAATTCCGAGCCGTCACAATTGGCAAGCGGTTCTGGTTCGACGTCGATACGCCGAAGAGTCTGGGTCGTGCCAGGAGGGCCTTGCTGCAGAGTCTGTCAAAACCCGACGAAGACGGTTTTGTTTCCCGTTATCTAAATCGTCCAGTATCGCGCCGGATCTCTGAGATACTTGCCCGCACTCCTATCAGCCCCAATGGAATCTCACTAATGAGCTTTGCGGTCGGCATCACTGGAGCAATCATGTTCTGTCTGGGCGGATATATCTGGACGATCCTGGCCGGTTTGGTGATCCAGCTATCCTCAATCGTTGACGGGTGCGATGGAGAGGTTGCCCGGCTCAGATTCCAATCGAGCAGGTTCGGTGGGTGGTTTGATACAATTCTGGATAGGTATGCCGACACAGCAGTTGTGGCTGGTGTCTCTTTAGGATATTGGCTTGCTCACCCGCATGCAGCCGTATGGCTGGGTGCAATATTCGCTCTAACTGGTTTTATCATGGCAAGTTACGTCAAGAAGGAGTACGTAATTCGTTTCCGGTCAAAGCCGCCAGGTGGTCTATTCGGCAAGCTCATCAAGAGGGACTTGCGAATCTTTGCAATAATGCTGGGTGCAATTGTCAACCTGCCGTACGAAATTATGTTATTGGCAGGCCTCTTGTCTCACGTTGGGATCGGATGGGTCCTGCTGAAGGGTCATAGACAAATGAGGTGATGGCGGTTGCCGCCGGACCAACGCATGTGTGGCTTTATGTGACGCCTTTGACAGGTATTGTAGCGGTCGTTCCGGGGAGAATGTCATCTATTTCCTTGAACAGGACATCGAGCTCTCGCAGAAAACGTTCCCTCTGCTCCAGGCTGAATTGCTCGGCAAGACAACGGTAATATTCGATACCGGCGATCAGGTTTTTCTTGAAGTCCAGGAAGTACTTAGTTGTCCTGTCCAACAATCCTTCCGATACCTTCTGAAGTTCCCGGCGGAGATAATCAATGTAGAGCATTAGCTCGCGTATGAACATGTGCGGACGGTCAGAATCGGTCAGGAGAGACAGTCGTCCGTAGATATGGCTAACCATATCCTCCAGAGAAGCAACTTTGCCAAAGTTCACAATGTTAGGGCCACAGCACACCGCTGGGCGTGCGTCTGGATCTATGCCATGTTTCAATATTATGCAGCCGCCAACCCCAGTGCAAATACAGGATTTGGCAACGACACTTTCCCGTATTGCGGAAAGCCGCTCAGGGGGGAGGTCACTTTCTGATAACTGCTCCAGCTTGCGCTTTTGATAGATTCGCGAAGCTCTGCAGATTGGGACCTGAGTGAATTCGGTGTCGGACTTGAGATAGCCTTTCGGACATGGACTGCCAGGCTTATTCGCACTGATCCGTTGACGGCGAGTTTCTTCGCTCGCTGAGTTGCGCAGGCTCCAGAAAGGGACACCTAGGGGTGAGCATTCGCTCAGATATACATCGCTGTCACCGGCTGCTGACAGCTTTTCCAGGTGAACTTCGTCAACATTTGTTACTTCCGGCACCAGCAAGAAGGGCGTTCCCCAGCCTGTGCCATCGACTCCGTAGTGCTCCAGGAGGAACCTGTTTTCATCGGCGGTGCCTATTCCGCCTTGCACCGTGATGCGTACCTCGAGTGGTGACTGAACCGGGGCACGTTCCATTCTGGCAAGTGCTTTGTTGTATACTTCGTGGAGGTGATCAATCAATTCCGTTTTCTTGCGCCCAAACTCTTCCAGAATAGGACCTATCAAGTATCCTTTGCTTGCGAAGGCGTGGCCTCCACAATTGAGTCCGGATTCAATCCTGTATTCTGAAACCCACAGCCCTCTCCTCGCCAGATACTTGCCCTGGACCATGCCTGAACGGAAGTCACTTACCTTCAAAATGATTTTCTTACGGAGAATATCCTTGTCATCCGGGAAGAAATCTTCAAATCTTGCGAGGTAACCAAAAAGGCGTTGATTAATCCCCGCGGAGAGAATGATGGATGATCGTAACGAGCTTTTGGCGTAACCTCGCAACGCAGCCATGGCTTTAGAAAATTCCGGCGGTAGTTTTTTTCCATTCCGGTAAACATCACGGTCTACCTTAGTCATGATGTTCACATCGATGCTGCCTGGCATCGCAAGGCCACGCAGAGCATCCTGCATCCTGGCCTTTTCTACCGGTTCTGATTCCGTGAGCATTTCAGAATAGGATTCCTTGAGTGGTGAGTCTGGAAGCATCTCAAAATAGCGTGTAATATTGCTTCCTGGCACAAACGGGGAGGATTGCAGTTCTCTGACCTGGTTACGGATTAACTCGTCCAATAATTCCAGGTAAGCGGTGATACGGTTAGCCCTGGTGTCTTCATCACTGTCAGGTATTTCTATGTATTGCAGACCAAGACTTCTGCAATGAAATCTCCTCATCTGCTCAATGAGAGCATCGTCAACGATTGATACTACCGAAGAAATGCCGTATTTCGCTACTTTCAAAGGGGTGTCAATACTAAATCCGGTGCCCATGACCGGAATGTGAAAAAAGTGTGGGCTCTCATGTATTGATATATCCATGGCGACAGTATAATTTGTCAATACCATAATGTCAAACAATTATAACCCAGATAAACACTTATTTAAAGCTGATTTTGGTGCCGTTAGCCAGATACATTTAGCCTGTCCTGCTGGCTCCGATTTTCCCAACTTTCCCATAGCATTGAATCATTGGTCCTTTTGTTAGAACAATATATGTCTGAGTATTATCTTCAGGACATTTTTGCTTCACTGGCTATAATTTCCAATTGTACGTCTTCATACAAATGAAGTGGCCTGTGCTGAGATTGGGCTGGTTTTTCGGCTGCTCCATTTCGCAATGGTGAACATTCGAGGAGAGATGATATGCTCGGTTATGACAGTTAACAAAATCGGGGTGAGAGGATATGAACCTGTAGTCCCGTATTGTCTCCCAATAGGTCGAAAGCACGCGTGCTAAGATTGTGTTGGAATTTAGCAACTCTACTTCACGTTTGTTGTCAGATACCTGTACAGTAATTTGGAATTAACAGGCGGGGAACTCTTGCGTCAATTTACAGTATAACAAGACGAGATGAATTATCCACTACTTTGCGAGGAAACTTATGCGAATCACAGTATTCCTGATAACAGTTATACTTTTCATTTGTTTCTCTGCCGCAATGGCTGAGACGACAACAAATGATATTCTCGAAGCATCCAGATCAGGCGATCTGGAATTAGTCCAAACTACCCTTGATAGGGATACAACCACCATAGGAATAAGGAATGACCGAGGTTCGACAGCCCTGCATTTTGCCGCCGAAAACGGACACCTTCAAATTGTTGAGTTGCTTTTGGATAGGGGAGCCGATTTGGAAGCAATTGATGTTGATGGAGACACTCCGCTTATGGGTGCAGCCATCCGAGGGCATTCTGAAATCTTTAAGATGCTGTTATCAAGAGGTGCTGATGTTGACATTCTAAATATAAATGAAAACGGTGTTTTACACTATGCGGCCATGGGTGGATCAGTTGAGATTGTCGATCTTTTACTGGATAGAGGGCAAAACATCAATACCCAAGTCGCCCAAAACCAAGGTGGATTTACTCCGCTTATTATGGCAGTTTTCAGAAACAAACAGGAAGTTGTGAAGTTTCTGTTGGAAAAAGGGGCTGATATTGAAATTTCGGATAGTTATGGGCGAACACCGCTTTCTATAGCAGTTCAAGAAAACAAACAGGAACTTGTAAAGTTCCTGTTGGATAAAGGGGCTGATATTGAGAATTTGGATTGTTATGCGTATACACCGCTGTATTTAGCTCGTGCAACCGGTAATGTGGACATGGTTCAACTATTGCTGGATAATGGAGCGAATGAAAATAAACCCGTAGGTATGACCGCTCGCGCTCTCAATAATGAGAACTTCAATTGGAAATCGAAGTCATCAAAACACTTTCGAACTTACTATTTGCCTGGATCAGTTGCGGAACGTGACATTGAAACTCTAATTAAAAAGAACGAAGCTTATCTGGCATCACACCTGGCTCTACTTGGAGTAGAAGAATATGATAAGGTTATTGATTTCTTCTATTGCGACTCCCAGGATCAAGTCAAGGAGATTAGTTCGTATCCAGACAGAGCTATATCATCCCACGTAAGCAAGACTATCCTGGTAACTCTAAACAGCGAAGTAAATGGACATGACTCGCACGAAATCATGCACATAATCTCTTTGGACGTGTGGGGAGGATGGGAATGGAATCATCCAACGTCACAAGCATGGTTGTCAGAAGGACTGGCGACCTACGCTGATATACCTTGCAATGGCTACAAACCGGCGGAACTTGCAGCACACATTCTAAAGAACACAGAAGACTCGGTCCCGCTCGATTCTCTGGCAATTGATTTCAGTCAGTATCCGGAAATGATTGGAAACATACTGATGGCGAGCTTTGTGCAATTCATCCTGGATCAATACGGAATGGAGCATTTCCACCACCTTTGGATGGATCGTTATGAAGGCTTTGAAGATGTTTTTGGAAAAGATGTTGCTACGGTCGAGCAAGAGTGGCACAAGTATATGGATACGAAATACCCGAACCCGCAGGTACCCGACTGGCCCGATTTGACAGAACACGGCTGCAAGTGAGGCAACTTAACACCGGGGTTCTTGAGGTCATGAACTCGTCGCGTCTCTTTTTCACTATGGTGAAATTGTAGAAGGATGATATCTGGGTTTCGTCCAGACTGATATGGTCGGGGTGAGAGGATTTGAACCTCCGACATCATGCTCCCAAAGCATGCGCGCTGCCAGGCTGCGCTACACCCCGAAACGAGCGTCTAATCTACTTTTCTTTTATCGGAAAGTCAAGTCGTTCATGACAGCCGCTCAGCCAGCATTTGCTTTGCTTTTATCAATGCTATGCCCCGATGTGATACTTCATTTTTTTCTTCTAATGTTATCTCGGCGAACGTCTTACTCAATGGAGGGTAATAAAATACAGGGTCATATCCAAAGCCATGAATAAACTCCGATGACTCTTCGGTTATAAATCCCTCGGCCTTCCCATCTACTAATTTGGTGTCGTTTTCTCCAATACAAATAGCTATCACGCATTGGAACCGAGCCGTCCGTTTTTCTTTTTCAATGCCGGTCATTTCTTTTATAAGCTTGCGATTATTGTCTTCGTATGAGCAATCCGGACCGGCGTAACGGGAAGAATAGACACCCGGCGCGCCGCCGAGAGCGTCAACTTCGAGACCGGAATCGTCGGCCAGAGAGGGGAGACCGGTCGCCTTGAAAATACCTTCGGCTTTTAGGATCGCGTTTTCTTCGAGAGTCGTTCCTGTTTCCTCGATTTCCGGAAAATCATCAAAATCTTTTGAGGTTAGTATTTCAATATCGAGGTCATCGAGCAGATTTTTCATCTCCCGAACTTTATCCTGATTATTCGTCGCCAGTACAAGTTTCATATTTTTCTTCCAATTTTATCGAATATATCAATACTTCGTTATATCGACCCGGATTATGTTCTCAATTCGTTGTCCCAGAAACCTCTCCGCGACGGGGACGAATTTCTCCGGTACATCCGAGACAAAATACTTATATGTCGCCGGAGTCGATTCTTCTTTAAGCAAATTATTTTTCTCGAGATACTGTTTCAATTCTGTTGCTGTAAATGTCGCTGAGTCAATGATAGTAACGCTGTCGCCCACCGCCTTCTGAATCGGCTCCTTTAATAACGGATAATGAGTGCAACCCAAAACCAGCGTATCGATATCATTTTCACGCAGGATTTTCAAATAATCTTCGGCTATTAGATATGTCGCTTCTTTGTCCTGATACCCTTCTTCAGCGAGAGGCACAAACAGGGGACAGGCCAGCGAAAATACTTTTATGTCGGCATCGATTTCATGGATTTCCTTTGGGTAAGCATCCGATGCTATGGTCGCCTGGGTGCCGATAATGCCGACTTTACCGTTTTTAGTAGTCCGGATGGCCGCCCGCGCACCCGGCTTTATTACACCCAGCATCCCGATTGCATTTTCAGCGGCGACAGTATCGATTGCTACCGCCGAGGCCGAATTGCACGCGCCGACAATGAATTTGACATCCTGTTCGAGCATGAAAGCAACATCCTGCCGGGTAAACTGAATGATGATGTCTTTGGAACGAGGACCATAAGGAGTCCGGCCCATATCGCCGAAATAGACTAAATCTTCATCAGGCAGCTCTTTCATAATAGCCGCCAGAACCGTTAATCCGCCGACTCCCGAATCAAAAACGCCTATCGGCTTATTATTCATCATATCCTTTCATACTTGGCCTTAAATCTTTTAATCGAGTTATAAATCGCCTTGGCGATGTTATTACGAAAACTCTTTTTGCGTAACAATTTTTCTTCATCCTTGTTGGATATAAATGCCGCTTCAACCAGAATCGAAGGCATATAGACGCGATTTAAGACAAAAAAAGCGGCATGGTCAACGCCTCGCGGACGGATATTTATTTTTTTGCGCACTTCGATATCGGTCATATATGCCAGATCCGCCGATTCGGCTAAAAATTCGGTTTGGATCATATCATTTAATATAAAAGCCAGATCGTCTTCGGGAGCTTCACTCAACCCGGGATCGTTTATCAGAAACGGGGCGTTTTCAATCTGAGCGATCGCCCGGGCGGAATCGTTCTTGGCCGGAGCAAGATAAAAAACCTGATGACCGCTGGCCTGTTTCTTGGACGACGAATTGCAATGAATCGAAACGAATAAATCGGCTTGGGCATCATTGGCAATTCTGGCCCGCTCATCCAGAGAGACATAGGTATCCTTGGTACGCGTCATGATAACCTTGAATTGTTTGTCCTTGCGGATTAGCTTGGCCAATGACCTGGCGATTTCAAGATTAATCTCTTTTTCGCGCGTCCGCTTATATCTTCCAATCGCGCCATAATCGCTGCCGCCATGGCCGGGATCGATGACAATTACATCGATTTTCTCATCGGGACCGATACGGTTGATACCCGTACTAAGACTATCCGGATTAAAAAGCGCATCTTCAATTGATATCTGCAGCCGCCCCGGATTTGGCTTAAATGAATGATAGAACTTCTTATATCCACGCCTCAGCCGAAACGACAATTGTGCCGACGTCTCAAACTGAAAAGCGTTTATTTTCCGAACATACCGGCGGTCAATACTTGATAATATTTTATTGCTGTTTATCCTGACGTCGGGAAAATGGAGATTAATCCAATTGCCCTCGCTTTCGGTGATTTCAAAATGCAGCGGCGCCGTCATGAAAATTTCAATCAGGAGACCGTTGGCCTTCGGCATTATGGCCACGTCGGTAATATGAAACCATTCGGCGTCGATACTCAGGGTTTTTCGTTCCGGATTCCAGGTAATGTTTTCGGGCCGTCCCAGATTCAACAGGGGAGAGAAATATTCGGCCGGTACATACAGGGCGCCTTTTTTAACAAGAGCCGGAACCAGCATATTATAGGGAGTGCCATTGAGATTAAGATATGGCGAACCGACGGTGAATTCATAGCGGTTGGTATCAAGGATCATGCGAACAGAAATCCCGGGCGTAATCCACTCCATTCGCCCGATAAGAAGCTGATTTAACTCCGACAGATTATAGTAGAGAGCGTCGTCTGAGCCGTATGACGATATTTTTACGGTCCCCCCGGAAGTTTTTACTTTTACGTCATCGGCATAAAGACATCCGCAAAACGCGAAAAAAATTATAACGAATATCCATGCCGTCAATCTCATTTATTATGCTCTCTCATCTTGCGGGCCATATCCCGGTTAGCGTCTCGCTTGGCAATCGCCTGCCTTTTGTCATATTGCTTCTTACCGCGGGCGATGCCCAGTTCGACTTTGGCGTATGGTCCCTTGAAATATATCTTCAACGGTACGATGGTATAACCCCTTTCATTAGTTGCTTTCCAAAGTTTTTTTATTTCTCGTTTATTGAGCAGCAGACGTCGTTTGCGAATCGGATCATGATTTTCGACCGCCGCCATTTTATACTGACTGATATGTAAATTGATTAAGAATACTTCGCCTTCAATGACCGTGGCGTACGCGTCCGCCATCTGGATTTTGCCGACCCGAATGGATTTGACCTCGCTGCCAACCAGAGACATCCCGGCCTCGAATCGTTCCATAATTTCAAATTCATGGAAAGCCTTGCGGTTGGTCGTTATAACCTTTATTTTTCTCTTTGCGTCAGTCATCGCACGGAAAATAGAACGGTACAAGCGTTAGGGCAATAGAATTGTTACAATAAAGGACTCGATATGGCCTCAAAAAATAAAAAATCCACTGAAAATTTAAGGGTCGGTATCTTACAGTTTAAACCCAAACTGGGAGATGTGGACTCAAATCTAAAAGCAATAAAGGGGTATTTATCCCGCCGAAAATTCGATCTGGCCGTGCTGCCGGAACTGGCCACGACCGGGTATAATTTCCCCGACAGGGCATACCTCGAAAAAGTGTCGGAGACAAGAAACGGCAATTCGACAGAGTTCTTCAAATATCTATCGGCCAAAACCGGTGGCGCGATTGTCTGGGGTATGGCCGAAAAAAGCAGGGGGAAAATATATAACACAGTGATTCTGACCACTCCCGAGGGAAATCAATTCCACTACCGCAAAACTCATCTGTTTTTCAGAGAAAAGGAAATATTCGACCACGGCAATACCGGCTTTAACGTCTTTGAATGGCGTGGAGTTAAAATCGGATTG
The DNA here is from genome assembly GCA_036480375.1 of Candidatus Zixiibacteriota bacterium. NCBI lineage: Bacteria > Pseudomonadati > Candidatus Zixiibacteriota > Candidatus Zixiibacteriota bacterium. Next base: position 36,670 of record JAZGGI010000043.1, on the reverse strand, counting down.
ATGATATGTTTCGATTGGATTTTTCCCGAAGCGGCCCGTACGCTGGCTCTGAAAGGGAGTCAGATTATATGCCATCCGTCAAATTTGGTCATGCATTACTGCCAGGACGCAATGATTACTCGTTCGATTGAAAACGGCGTTTTCTGCGTTCTGACCAACCGGGTTGGAGTAGAGAATACGGCCGGGATAAGATTGAAATTCACCGGTGGCTCGCAGGTGACCGATACCCGGGGCAAAAGAATCTTGCGGTTCACGCACTACGAACAGGCCTTCAAGACGGTTAAGGTAAATCCCTCAAAAGCCGATATCAAAAGAGTAAACGATTATAATCATCTGTTTGATGATAGGGTGGTCAAATATTATAATAAAATCCTGAGGTGATTTATGGAATCGACAGGGGCCGTAAAAAGCGCGAATATATTAGTCATTGATGATGAACCTGAAATAACTGAAATCATAGAAGCGTTTCTCGATAACGCCGGATATAACGTTCAGGTTGAAAATAGTCCGACCAAAGCCGTCGAACTGGCCAAAAAAATAAATCCGGATTTGATATTGCTTGATATTATGATGCCCGGCACCGATGGTTATCAAATATGCAATCGAATTAAAGAAGAACCGGCCCTTATCAATACGCCGGTTATTTTTCTAACCGGGAAAGACTCGAAAGATGATCAGGGACGATCCTTCCAGGTCGGGGGGGATATGTATATCAAAAAGCCGTTCAGTTGCGAAAGATTGCTTGAAATCGTAAATATCGTATTGTTGTCGGTTGGAAAAAGCTAAATAATCAAAAAACTCCGGAACTTTCCGGAGTTTTTTGTGTTGACAATATTGTGCAGTGCACTATATTTAGAATATGAAGATAATTAAACGATACAAAAACCGCCGCTTGTACGATACCGAAACCCGGGAATTTATCGTTATCCCCAACCTGGAGTTGATGGTCAGGCAAAATAAGTCATTTGTCGTCATCGATAATTCCACCGGGAAAGACATAACCTTATCGGTTCTCACGGCGGTCATAGGCGAACAGGTTCACAACTGGCGCGATGCGGACCTGTCGCTGGATTTATTGCAAACGGTTATTAAAATAGGAGGTCGCCGATCCATGAATATCCTGAGAAACACGGCTCTGGCCGGAATTGGACTGGTTAATATAACCAAAAAGAAAGCGGAAGAATTAATCGAGACTCTGGTTAAATCCGGGGAGCTTTCCAAGTCGGATAAAAAAGAGGCGGTTATGGAACTTTTAGCCAAAGCGGAAAAAACTGCCAAAGACACCAGGGAAAAATTATCTCGGGGACTCGACAAGGGTATCGAGAGTTTTCCGCTGGTGATGAAATCAGATTTCGATAAGCTCATAAAGAAAGTTGATCGCCTGTCGCGGAAATTAAATAAGATCGAGAAGACAATCTCATCTTGATGCAAAAAGTCGTCACTTGAAAATATATTGATTTTCAGGCGAAAATATCGAGGAAAGACCGGTACATCTCATCCTCGACTCGGATGGCATGGCTCCCGGCTTCGGCCGTTCGTTCGGCATTGCTCAAATCCACGTACCCGGACGCGATTTCGTCTTTTTCTATTTTTCCCGTTCCGCGCTCCAGTAGCTGAATCGCGGAATGAAATATCGATACCGAATTGATAAACATTTTTTGCCTCCTATGATTATGATTCGGAATCAAAACAGTCCGGACTTTAGTCCAGTTTTTGAACTTGTTTGGCTCGTATATTTACGGTAAATTATAAAGCTTATGAATACGGCGGTAAATTTATGCGGACTATCGCGGTCAGATTTTGAACAATTGATGGAATCCATTGGCAAGAAGCCATTCCAGGGCCGCCAGCTTTATAAATGGATTTACAAAAATAACGTCTTTGACTTCACCCAAATGACCGATCTGGGCAAAGAACTGCAAAAATTCCTTATGAAAAAATACCGGGTGAGGATTCCCCTGGAAATTGACTCCCGCAAATCAAGTGATGGTACCACCAAATTTCTTTTGGGCCTCGAGGATAATGAGGTCATAGAATCGGTTTTAATCCCCGATGAAAACTCAGGCCGGATGACCTATTGTATTTCATCTCAAGTCGGCTGCGCTCTTAACTGTAAGTTTTGCGCTACCGGTCAGTTGGAATTTAGGCGCAACCTGACCGTAGGGGAGATTGTCGGACAGGTTATGTTCATCCGCAAAATATTCAGCCATGACGCTTTTGACAATTTGGTTTTTATGGGGATGGGGGAGCCTTTGCTGAATATAGATAACGTTCTGGCCTCGATTGATATACTAACGGATTCGCTGGGATTCATGCTCGGCGCCAAAAGAATAACGGTCTCCACGGCTGGAATCGTTCCCGGAATTAATAAACTGACCGAATCCGGCTCCAAAGCTAATCTGGCGATATCACTAAACGCTGCCGATGATAATCTCAGGAAACGCCTTATGCCGATTGCCAAATCTTATAACCTGAGTGATTTGATGGGAGCCGTGAAACAATGGACCGAGGTCAGGACAAGGCGGGTGACATTTGAATACATATTAATTAAAAACGTCAATAACGGCGATGAGCACGCGATAAATTTATCCAAACTTATTCGGGGGATTCCGTGTAAAATTAATTTACTGGCTTACAATCCGATTGATGGCAATAAATGGGAGTCTCCCGCGAGTGAAGATGTTGATCGATTCGCCAAAATATTATACCCCCGGGCGCCGGCTGTTACCGTTCGGCAAAGTCGAGGTGGAGATATTGCCGCGGCCTGCGGTCAATTAGCGGGTCAGAAAGGATATATATGCGAATGAAGTTTTTTTCGATAGTTTTGATTTTTATAATCGGAACATGTTCTTCTTTGTCCGAGGCGCAAAAGATATTTGTAAAAAAGATCAGCATGGATAGAAATTTGTGGGGACTTCGGTACCTGAAAATTCCGATTGAGAATAATAGAAATGACACCGCGAGAGTTAGCGCGGAGTATTTCATAAAGTATGAAAACCATTATCTCTCCGGTCTCGAAAGAACTGGATTTGATACTACTTTTATTGTTCCGCCCAAATCAACAAATGAATATCGATTCTACTACGAATTGCCCGGTTCGTTTGGGCGGTCAAAATCGCGCTTGCTAATTCGCTGGAAATACGACAATCCTCTTGAATCCGACACGATTCAGGATTCAACTCTGCAATCTTTCAATACTACGGTTACCGCAATCGGAGGAGCCGATCAATACGATGCCAAAAAACATAGCCCTGGACCGGCCTACGGCATCCTGAATTATCAGGATATCTTTTTTGAATATCCGCGCTTGCTATTGTATTTGCTGGCTCGGCAAAAAACTGTGGATGAGATCGGAACCATTTTTAGAGTTGACCTTCGTTCATCTTACTCGATTATAGACAGATTACGGTCGGAAGGATTATTTCCGGAAGATCAGGAAGACCTTAAGCCCCGTCTGGTTGCCATTAGTGAAAATGAAGGCTTTCAGATACGGCCTCAGATAAACATTGCGACAGAATCATTTCAAGCCTGGTATAAATCAAAGGGAAAGGCGAAGCTTGATGAAATTTTGGCAGAAACCGGAATTAATCCGGAACAAAAAGGTTCTAAGGCCCTGCGAACACTTGTACTTTTATCATTACTCAATGAAAGTTGGACAGAACCCGGTAGTCTTTCAGGATTAGAGTCAACTGATTTCGGCAAAGTATTATCAAATTTGAATTCAGTCAAATGGATAGTCCAGGGCGGTGATTTTTTCATGCCTCGATTATCATTGGGCGCTTACGAGAAAAACAAAGATATTGTTCTTTTTACTTTCTCATTAGATCCCGTGCGTGGATATGAAAAAGCTCGTCTTACCGGAGTGCATGAAAATATCGAGGAAAAAATCAGGCTGCTCCAAACCGAGGTACCGAGTATTTCCCCTAAAGACTTAATAGAAATAATGAAAATCGCTCGCCAAAGCGGATTGACCGATGATCTGCTCAAGGATATTAAATCACTCCTCGAATCCGTCACATCAAATCTGGAAACTTATCAGGGCTATCAGGAACCCTACCTGGCCAATTATCTGATTCGTTCGGTCGTGGGGGGAGCGTTTGCGGAAAGACGGCATCGGAACAATTTAGACTTCATAATCGTAAGGTATTAACAATGGAAAAGTCACTTATTCTAAAAATATTTTTTGCGGCTTTCATATTAATATCAATCCCGGGGTGCCAGGAGGACATTGTTACCCGCGATGAAATCCCTCTGATAAAAGATTCTATAACGGCTATTGAAAATGTTATTAAGGCTCGCGACCCAATTTACCTTGATTCATTGTTGTGCAGCGAGGCGCCTTCAGCCGGCACATCCACGGAGACCATCTTAGATTTTATCTACGACGATGATTTGAGTGAATTCATCGGATTTACCGGAAGGCAAATATTTTACAGAAATGACGCGGCTCGAATTGATTGCTCGGTCTCCGGCCCTGCCGGGACCGTAAAAGAAATCACCATAACGCTCAAGAAAGAAAACGAAGTCTGGTTGTTAAAAAAGATTGAGCCCCGAATCGATAACCCGGCGCCGCCGATTAGGGATACAATTAACGCCGATTCTGTTTAGCCGATAAACCGTGTAAAAAAACCCGCGTGATAGGCGGGTTTTTTTATCCGAGTCTTTTATTTACCTCATTTATAATTCAGCCTTGCTCCTGGAGCCGTCCCTAATCGTATTGGTGAATTTTTCATCATCAAGAATCAATTCCAGAGCTTTCAAGACTGTCCGATCATATTTATGAATAATGCCCTCGTACAGTCCGCGCTGGCCGTAAAGCTTGGCAAAGATTTCTCTTTTAACGGAACGTTTGATATAATCTACGGACCGTTCTAAATCGACTTCTTTTTCTTTCTCAATCAAAGCCTCAAGATTTTCAATCGATGGCTTGAACAAATCTTCCTTATCTTCTTCGCTGATTATATCTTTCAAATCTTCGAGGGACGCTTCGAGAGCAGTTTTATACGTAAAATCTTTTTCCTTTAGGAACTGCTTGAATTCCTCTAAAATCTTGTCGGTTACTTCAAAATTCCAGTCAATTTCAGGGTGAACCGCGGAGTACTTGATCGCAAAATCAAAAAACATTGATTGCCCGCTCAAACTCATCTCTATTGGATACCAGAGCTCCGGTTCAATTACCATATCCGGATAGATGCCGCCACCGCCAAAAACTTCGCGTCCGCCATTGGTATAAAATAGTTCTTTTCCCTCCTCGGTTACCAGACTATCCGAATCAGATTCCTCGTCCATTTGTTCATTAAATGCCTCTGACCCTCGTTTATGATTTCTTTCCAGCCGCTGAATGCATCGTCCCGAAGGGATATAATATTTCGCGGTTGTCAATTTTAAGGCTATGCTTCGGTCGGGTCCCACGGGGAAAACCTGCTGGACCAATCCTTTGCCATAAGTTTCCTGACCCATAATAATGCCCCGATCCCAATCCTGAATTGCGCCCGCGACGATTTCTGAGGCCGACGCGGTACCGCCGTTGACCAATACGATGACTTTACCTTCCGGATAAACGGGCGATTTGTCGGTATTATAGTATCGTTCCGACCCAATATCGCGGCCGCGGGTGAAAACTACCAGTTGAGCGCTATCTAAAAACAGGTTGGCCGTTTCAATCGCCTGATGGAGGAGGCCGCCGCCGTTTGACCTGAGATCAAATATTACGCCTTCCATCGGTTTTTCATTCGCTAAATCAGCAAATGCTTCACGAAGCTCCCGGTCCGTTTCTTCGGCAAATCGTGAAAGCCTGACATAGCCGATATTGGTCCCTTCGATAAAACCGTAATAGTTGACCGATTTGAGCTCAATAACAGCCCGTTCTATCTCATATTCAAGAAGTTCCGACACGCCTTCACGCTTAATTTTTATATTAACAGATGTACCGGCCGCACCACGCATCATGTTGACCGCCTCACGGGAATCCATATCCAGTGTTGGTTTGCCTTCGATTTCCCATATAATATCTCCCGCCTGAAGTCCCATGCGGTAGGCCGGGGTGCCTTCCATTGGAGTAATAATCCGGATACGTTCACCACGACTGTCAATAGATATTCCAAGCCCTTCATATTTACCGTGAGTCGATTCCATGAGATTTTCGTAACCGCTTTCTTCCAGCAAAACCGAAAACGGATCGAGATCCGCAAGCATTCCCTTAATACCCGACCGAATCAATTTCTTGACATCGACCTCTTCCATGTATCGATTCTTAATATGGTAGGCCATGTTGTTGAAAATTTTGATATTCTTATATAGAGTCTCCGGGCTTTCAGGATCATCATCATGTGTTTGGGGAGCTTTTTCTTTCGCGTCAATATTGATCGTGTCAGCGATAATCATATCGCTATTAACTGCGAAATTATTATGTAATTGCTGATAAATATCTTCTTCTTCGGCGCTGGATGTTTGCAGGGCTATTCCCGAACCGGAAACCCACAACAACCCCATTGCAAAAACGAATAAAGCCGTAAGCTGAAGTAAAAATCTGCGAAGATCAAACATTATATCCTCCTAAACACGATGATAGTCTAATTGGAATATAATCAAAACTCAACAATATGCCAATTTATAACAGGTATAAAGCAAAAAAACGTCCCGCCGTATGACTCTATCGTCTTATTTCTTTAACGCCAAAGACTTGCAATTGGTTTCAAATTTTGAACAGTTTTGTTTAATTTTTATATCGGCTGTCGGATAATTGTTTACAGCGATCTTAAAATAATTTGCAGCGAGGCGTAAATAGAAGGCGATAAGAATACTCGATTATTTATATGCACTCGCATGCAAATTATGCCCATCTCGTTGCGTTAAATTAACTTTGCGTTGAAGGCAAAGTTTTAGTTTACAATTGACCCGGAGTCATCCGATAGCTATTTTGGCATTTATGTTTGAAGAAATTAAATCTATAATTTTCGATCTTGACGGGACTTTGATTGATTCGTCCGAAGGAGTTATCGAGGCGACCAATTATGCTCTCGCCCAATCCGGTGAACCGGAGCGGAAACCGGAAGAGATTAAGCGTTTCATCGGGTACCCGCTGGATCAAATGTTCCCCGCTTTTTGCGATGCTCCGCTTGATAAATTAAAAGCCTTATTTCAGGAACGGGCTCGGCAATCTGTCGTAAAGTCAACTGTTCCGATTCACGGGGCTGAGGTAATTATTCGATACTTGTCTTCATCAAATTATAAACTGGCGATTGCCACAACCAAATTTTCTCATCATACAACGGCGATATTAGAAAAATTCGGATGGGATAAATATTTCGAAATTGCCGTTTCCGGTGATGAAGTTAAAAACGTAAAACCGGCTCCCGACTTATTAAATCTTGCGCTCAAACGCCTTGATGCAGACACGAATGATTCAATTATGGTCGGCGACACAATTAACGATATTGTCGCGGCCCAGAGCATTAATATGAAAGTAATCGCGATACAATCTCCTTTTGGCAATGACAAATTAGAGAAATATAATCCTGATTTATTGCTGGATAATATACTCGGCCTGAAGTCAATCTTTTGAATTATTATGATGATGCCCATTCGATTTATCTGAACATGTGATGCGCTTACTCAAATTCTATTGGTGGTGGACCGTTTTTGAAGATGTGATTTATAAGAAAAACAGCGTCGGCGATATTTATGACGACATCAAAATTCGCGTCGCCTGATTCAATGGTTATCGGAGCGGCTCCGTCCCTAAAAATATGATTGATTAAATAAACGGGATCCCCGACGTTTAACATGTTATCATTATTGGCGTCCCCGCGCAAAACGTTATAAATATAAATTGCGCCGCTATGAATAATATGAATGTATAAGACCTCCCCGGAATTCATCTCAGGACCGTACGTGCCAAGAGTTACCGTATCGATAATGTTCGGCTGCCCGCCAATACTCAATGAGTCGGTTCCAATATAAAACCGGGCGATTGTTCCCTCGCCAGGAGAAATTAAATCGGAATATGAATAAATGCGATAAACCTTCTTTTTGCCGTCGGTTGTTGCCGCCGTTTTGGTGACTGTGAATTCATCGGCGCGCGTACCGCTCACGGAAATTGAATCAATCGTTAGATTTGTAGACGCTTTGGAAATGTCTATCGGAACTCTCATGCTCTGTAAATTCATAGAATTAGTTAGCTCGACAGAAATTATCCCGGTCTGGCCGGCATACACTGAATCGGTCGCATAGATCATAGTATCGGCCAGAGCAACTATGTAGTTGGATTCAATATCCGCAATCTCACCCCATTCCGTAGTGATCGTCAGGGTTACGTCATAGATTCCGGGATCGTTATAGGTATGGGAAGGATTCTGTAGAGTTGAAGTCGTTCCGTCTCCCAAATCCCAACTCCATTGAGTCGCCAGCATATCCGACATATCGAAAAAATTCACTTCAAAAGGAACTTCAGAATTCAAAATTGATTTTTGGGCAAGTGCTTCGGATGATAGAATTAAGATAACTGTTGATAAGATCAAAAAACTTAATCGTCGAGCAAAATCCAATATGTCCCGCCTTTATGGTTGCACCTTGATTATACGCATTAATTTCCCCCGGTAAAGCACTTATAAACCGGCTCAGGTTATGACTTTGTTCCAAATGCCGACTTATTATTTAATCTCAAAAATAAGAATCTCACAACAATTGCGATTAGACAATATAATATCCCGCAATTGGTGGACATCTATATGTATGGGAATGTCGCAATATATTTTTGGTATAATAAACCCGGTTTCCCTATAAATAACTTTAAGCAATTAGTGTTAAGTAAGGCCATTCAATAAGATAGGGGGGTAGCAAAACCGCGAGTATTTGATTTGTCGACGGCATAATAGTTGCATGTGCATAGGCAGAATTATGGGCTTGTTTTCAGGAATTGGAATAAGGCGGTGCAATTATGAAGAAAATTAGACAAATTAGCGGAATCACAATGGTCGAAATGATGGTAATCGTGGTGATAATCGGAGTAATCTCGGCCATGGCGATACCTCGCTTCAAAATCACAATTGAACGACTCAAGTTCAAATCTGCCACCAAAGAAATGTTATCGACCATGAGATTAGCTCGATCCAACGCGATTACTCAGAAACAACCGTTTGGGGTAAATTTTGACGCTGATAGCAAGACCGTGACGCTTTTTCAAGATATAATTAATCAGTCATCCCAGTCCTTCGAGTCAGGCGATTCGGTGATTTCTGTAGATTCGTTGCCCGAGGAATGTGCTTTGTTAGCAACGACTTTTGGCAGTCAAACCCTTATATATCGGCCCAATGGTTCCGCTTCGGCCTCGGGATATGTCTGGCTTATATCCTATACGACCGACGATGATATTCATTTCGGGTTGATAAATATATTGGCCTCAACTGGGCGAACCAAAATAGACGCGATACATTATTATTAATCAGCAATAAATTGCTCCCTCCTTCTCATCCTCTGTAGGGCCTCGGGTATCATTCGGGGCCCTTTAATACATTGATTTGAAATAAATTAGCAAAAAAGGTTAAGAGTTAATCCTATATTGCCGAAAAAAGTAAAAATTGAAACATTGCGCAAAAAAGTTGCCGGTATGGTTGTCGTTAATCTGGGTAAATAAATTGTCTTAAGAAGACGATATACAGATAGAACAAACACAGTCAAATATAAGAAGAGAGACCATGATATTTTCACGAGGCAGTAAGAGTTTGATTGGGCTGGACATCGGGGCCAACTCGATAAAACTGGTTAAGCTTAATCATACCAAAAACGGTTACGCGGTTGATGCCCTGGCGATGCGTGAATTACCTCCCGAGGCAATCGTTTCTGATGAGATTCGGGACCGCGAAGCGGTTATTTTCAGTATTCAATCCGTTATGGATGAATGTGAAATGAGCACCAAAAATGTTGTTGTCGGATTGTCAGGCCATTCGCTGATAACCGATAAGCTGGTCATTGACAAAAAAACGGGGGCTGAGGCGGAACAGGCGATATTATTTGAAGCCGAGCAGAGATCTCCGTTTGATGTGGAAGATGTCGCTCTTGATCATCATGTTATTCGGATAAACGAGGAAACCAATAAAATGGAAGTTCTATTGGTAGCCGCTCGAAAAGAATATTTACAGCAATACCTCGAACTCATTATGGATTGCGGTTTGAATCCGGTTGTTGTTGATACTGATGCATTCGCCGTTTACAACGCCTACGTCAATAATTATGAAGTTGATCCCAATAAAACTACCGCTCTGGTTAACATTGGACAGGATATGACCAATGTTTTATATCTTCATCAAGGCTACTATCACTCGACCCGAGACGTTGCGATCGGCACCCGCACTATCTTCAATTCCGTACAGCAGGAATTCAGGCTGAACCATGAATTGACCAGCAAGGCCATAAGAGGCGAAACGCAGGGGGCAATCGACCAGGATATGCTTAAGGCCGCAATTGTTTCATCCTCCGAAGACATTATTAACGGATTGGAACTGGCCTTCAACTATTTCAAATCCCAATCCAATGCCGAAACAATTGACTGGATGGTCGTCTCGGGTGGTGGTGCGTTAATACCGTATCTGCCCGAATATATGCAGTCGAAACTTCAAATTCCTCTGGAAATATTTAACCCGCTGAGAAACGTGGAATATGACCCCGAGAGATTGATGGGCCTTGAACTTGAAAAAATCGCTCCTCTCCTGGCAGTGCCGATTGGAATGGCGATGAGGAAGGCGGTGTAGATTATGGATATGATTCAAATAAATCTGCTGCCAAAGGAATTCAGAAAAAAAACCGGCGGTATATCGATCGGCAAAAAAGGATATTATGTCATCGGCGGCATGGCCGGCGTTATTCTTATGATTGCGGTTATTTCATTTTATCAAATGGCTCAGCTAAGCGAGCTTGATGACAAAATGAAAATCGCGAGATTTCGAACTCAGCAATTGAGAAAAGATATAGCTGTTGTTGACGCGCTTATAGATGTCAAAGAAAAAATCGTCAAACGCATGGAAGCGATCGACAAACTCGACCAACACCGTACGGTTTGGGTAAGAATTCTGGAAGATGTTTCTCGGCGGATTCCGGAATTTATGTGGCTGTCCACTTTCTCCGAAGAAATAGCAAAAGCCCCGGCCCCAACCGATACAACATCCAAAGTGCAGGCACAACCTACGACTCGACCGGTAAAAATCGAGGGGTATGCGTTTACATTAAATTCCCTGGCCAATTTCATGATCAAAATCATGCGTTCTAATTTTTTCAGTGATATTGAGATGGCCTCGACTGAGGAAGTTCAATTTCAGGAGCAAAAAGCCTATACCTTTAAGATTAATGCCACCTTGCATTACTTATCTGATGAAGATCTCAAAAAGCTTCTGGAAGAGGAATCCGGCCCCAAACTCTTGGCCGGTTTTTAGAGGAGATCACGGGAGATGGATTTCAAGGACCCCAAGGTTCAAAAAATAGCGTTGGTTTGCGTTGTCTTTTTTATTTTCATCTACTTCTGGTACTCGCGGATTTATACTCCCCAGGCCAGCCAGATTGAATCCAGGCAGCGCGAATATCAAACGATGATTACCAATCTGCGAAATGTCGAGATGAAATCAAAATCCCTCGAAGCTTTGCAGGCCGAATATGAATCATTGTTGTCGAAATATCGGGAAATCGAGGAGCTCTTGCCGGAAGTCAAAATGGTGCCGTCATTCCTGGTTCAATTGCACACCGCGTCATCTCTAACCGGGACCAAAATACTCTCAATCGAGCCCCGGGAAACTCAATCCGAGTCCTTTTATAATGTGGCCGGTTATGACATTGAGCTTGAAGGCGGATATCATGAATTCGGCAAGTTTATCGGCTATATCGCCAATTTTCCCTTCATCGTCAATGTCAGCGATGTCAAGCTGGAAGCGACGACGGCGGCCAATCTTGGTTCCGAATCGGATAAGGTCAATAAAGAGATCACCATGAAGGCATACTTTACGCTGTCCACATATTATGTCAAGGCCGAAGAAAGGCTCAAAGAGCTTGATTTATAAACGGAGAAGATCGACCATGTCGCGTACATACAAAATTTCAGTATATGCATTGTTAATCATAATAATATTCGCGGCCAATATTTTTGCCGCATCAGCGAAAATCGGCCGCCTGGGGTTATCCAAAGAAGCGAACTTCACGGTCCTATCGATTGAAGCTGATAAGCATGTTCAGGTCGCTCATCTGTCGGTTGAGGCAAAAGAGGGCAAACCTTTCAGAATCGTTATTGATTGTTTGGCGTCTCGGCATTCATTGCCTCAAAAATCGTTCCAGGACATTCCAACTTCGATAATTACTTCAATTCGCACTTCTCAATACTCGGTCGATCCCGAAAAGGTTGTCCGGATAGTTCTCGACCTGAAAGCCGAATCCATCTATCGGGTAGAATCAAAAGACAATACGGTACGAGTCTTAATTTCTGACGCCGGTACGAAAACCTTCAGCCAATGGTCATCTCCTCGAGCTACAGGTTTTATCGCAAAAGCGGAACCGGATGCAAAAATGGTCACTCCTGATAATAAAGCTAAAAAAACGGAGACTAAAGTTAAAACGGCTGCCAAACCTGAAATACAATTGGCCCACATACAAAAGGCGAATAAATCAGAAAAGCAACTGGCTCAAACTGAAGCGAAAAATAAAAAGATCAAGCAAAAGAATGACTCGCCCATAGATGAAAAACCGGTTCCTCTTCAGGAAAAGCTTGCACTGGCAAAAGTAGATAAGACCAAAAACAGCCCTGTAATCAAAAAGGCTAAGTCCAAACCAACAATGGTAAAAGAATCCAAAACGGTCGCGGAAAAACCAAAGCAGGCTAATGTCTCAATTTCAAAATTGACGGTTATATCACCTCAACCGCTGAAAAAGGCCGAAGTCAAAAAGAGCTCGATAAAAACTGCCGAGATTAAAACGGCCAGCAAAAACACTAAATTTAATGTAAAACAACTAAAAGGCGATTCGGTTAATCGGGCTTTGGCTTTTGCCGCCGTTCCTCAGAAGAATAAAGTTCCTACTCCCGGTGACGCTCCGAAATCAAAAGAATCAAAGAGCAAGGACGTTCATAAAAAACCGGCCCAAAAATCAGAAATTCCGGAGAAGCAAACCAAAATTGCTGCCGTAAAATCTACCGATACAAAAACGGTTGAGAATCCAAAAGTTACCGTTGCTCAAAAACAACAGAAAGTCGAAAAACCAAAAGCCACCATAGCCAGCAAGAAACCGGTTGGCAATGAAACAAAGGCAAAACCGGTCCAGGTAAAGAAGGCTGAAAAAGAAACGGTATTGGCCTCTCTGGATACAGGCAAACCAACGGCCGCGAAAAATGAACCAAAGGTTGAGATACAAGCCAATAAAGAAAAAGATAAGAAAGATCGTTCTCGATTCCGCAGGGATGCGGCCAAGTCGGCAAAATACAAGCAGACTCAGGTCGTTCAATTTCCTCAAAGAATGGTCATCAAATACAAAGGCGCTTCCGCTCGCGATCCGTTCGCTACATTAATAGACGTTACCAAACGGAATTTGGGTCCCGCTGATTTATCCAGGATTCTTAATATTGAGACCATGAATTTGGTCGGAATTATCGATGCGGCTCCGGGTGGCAAAGACGCGGCCCTGCTCGAAGATCTGGACGGTATTGGGTATATCCTGAAAACCGGAGACAAGGTTAAAAACGGATACGTTGGTCAAATAAATAAACAAACGGTTTATTTCCAGCTTAATGAATACGGCTGGAGCCGAACCATTGTCAAACAATTGGAAAAAGAAAAATAATATAGAGTGAGGTACTCCGATGTATAAGACCGGAAAAATTACACTGGTACTTTTCGGCATCATGATTTTCATGACTTCAATGGTATCAATTTCCCCGGGACAATCTGGTGATGCGATCGAACCCATAAAAACGCTCAATTATCAGGCAGCCGAGATTCGTTCCGTAATCCGTCATCTTGCGGATTATGGCAACATCAACGTTGTTGTGGCGCCGGCGGTATCGGGCAATGTCACTATCTCTTTGAAGAATGTGACCTGGCAAAACGCTCTTGAAATAATCGGCCGCACCTACGAACTGGCCGTTGTTTTTGAGGAAGAGGAAGGTTATATCAGGGTCCTGCCCGCGGTCGACTACCGCAAGGAAGTCACCGAAGAAAAACAACATGTCGTTGATCAGCGGAAACTGGCTGAGCTGGAAACCCGAATTATCCGCATTAATAATTCAACCTCGGAAAGCATAAAGGACGCCGTTCAGTCATTGCTGACAGATCGCGGCAAAGCGACAGCCGATCCTCGCACCAATTCGATAATCCTTCAGGAAATTCCTGAAAATATCGAACGTGTTCTTGAATTTGTTACCACTCTCGATTCGCCCCCGCGACAGATCCGAATTTCGGCCCAGATGCTGGAAGTCAGCTCAAGTGAATTGACCGAATTCGGCATTGATTGGACATTGAACGGCGCCGGTGGTGATTTCACTACCTTGCCATCCGATGATAAGATGATTCTTGATGGCTTCGGGGCCGGCGATGTTGTCGCCGAAACCCGCCAACGGACGATGCAGACATTGAATGATGTCGCTAAACCTTCCGGTCAGTTCTGGACAAGAATCATACAGGACGATTGGGATTTGGAGGCTACCATATCCGCACTGGTATCCGAAGGACGCGGCAAAATTATCGCTCACCCGGAAATTACCACGATTGATAATGAAGAAGCCAATATTCAGATGGGGCAAAAAGTTCCAATTAAGCAGTTTGACCAAAACGGAAACACCGTTATAAGTTTTGAGGAAGTCGGAACGATGCTTAAAGTAACGCCTCATATCACATCGGATGATAAAATCCTGATGCACATGATTCCGGAACGCTCGACTTATGAGTTTAACCCTAACGGTGTCATTATCAATACCAGTAACGCTGAGACTAACGTCGTCGTGCAAAACGGCCAAACGGCGGTCATCGGCGGTCTGACTACGCAGGATGAGGTTGAAACTGAAGTTGGCATACCGGTTCTGAAAGATATTCCCATACTGGGAGCGTTATTCAGCTATACCAAGAAAGAAATCAAAAACCGCGATTTGGTTATCTTTGTGACTCCGACTATAGTCGAAGACTTTGCCGTGGTTGATAAAAATTTAGATACCCCATAAAGGGATGAAAAGTTTTACCCCCGGATTAAATATCCGGGGGTTTTGTGATAAACAAATTCGATTAGTAAAAAACGAATCACAAATTATAGGGAGGCGATATGTCTCTGCGCTCAATTTCTAAATACTCGCTCCTTATGGCAGTAGGCGCCCTTTTCCTGGCGCTGTTTGTCTTTCAGGGATGCGAAACGACAAAACAACCATCGACTCCTTCCGGTGGATCGGGATCATCCGAGGTAAACTTAAGCCAGCCCACGGCCAATCCGGCCGCTTTTGAAGAAGGAATGACTTCAATCGTTGAAGTTACCGTCACCGATGAAAATGGCGATCCAATCGAAGGAATTGAAATAGCCTTTGGAGTAACGCCTGTTACCGGAGGTAGTTTCAATCCTCCCTCGGCGACGACAAATGCGCTGGGAATTGCCGCCACGATCTTTACTCCGGCCGAATCCGGCTCTATGCAAATATACGGCGCCTATGGTACTGAATCTTCACCTTACGCCAATTTGATTGTTGCCGCGGGTAATCAAACCACAAGCGGAAACCTTACGATGTCCATGTCTCCATCTCTGCTTATGGCTGATGGAAGTTCAACCGCGACGATCGTCATTCAGGTAACCGATGCCGCCGCTAATGTGGCGCCGGATTCAACGATTGTAAAACTCGCCGCCGGTGAAAAATTTGATGATGTTGATGGCAATGGCTACTGGGGCCTTGGCGATTCATTGCTGTTTGATTATAATGCCAATGAAACCTGGGATCCCGTCGGAATTATCCCCGCCGTGGCCTATACTATTGACGGAAGCGTTACAGTTACCTATACGGCCGGGATGGAAGCTACTACGGCATTTATCAAAGCGACCGTTACAGGCACCGGGGCATTCGATGGTTCAGTCGAATCTTCAATTCAATTGACTCCGAATGCAACCGTTCATGCCATTGAGATATCAACCGATGTGACCGGCATCCAGGTGCGTCATACCGGCGGTCTTGAAATGACCAATCTTGAGGCGATTTGTTATGACGCCAATGGCAACACCGTACCCGAAGGCATTCCGGTGCAGTTTATTATTGCCGATGGTCCGGACGGCGGAGAAAATATCAATGGTCTCGGGGCCGGACCGGTCACGATGATGACCAATTCTCAAGGTGTTGCGACCGCCCAGGTATGGGCCGGTACGATTTCAGGTACGTTAAGGTTATACGCCAGTTCCGGTGTAGTTTTATCCAACGCAACATTTGTCGCCGTCTATGCCGGACCTCCGTATTATATATTAGTAGGAGCTGATTTTTGTAATATAGACGGATGGAATACGGTCAATCGTGAGCAATATGTTGATGCCGTTGTTTCCGATGTCTATCATAACCCGGTTCAGGATTCTGTCGTTGTTTATTTCACTGTCGATGAAGGCGTCATTGATGCCTATAACATCACTTCGGATTCAACAGGTATGGCACAGGTCATTTTCCGCACTGGAGCGCCTCAGGGTGATGGAGTTGTTTGGGTATGGGCTGAAACCTCAGGCGGAACAGTTGTTTGTTCAACTTATTTCTATAATACATCACCACCGGCTATAATTAACCTGTCAATAGATACAGCTAGTGTAAATGCAGATCCGGATGGAATCGCAACTGTAACTGTTGAAGTTCTCGATGTCAATGGAAATTTTGTAAAAGATGAAACCGAAGTTTTAGGTGAAGCATCATACGGTTCTGTAGCCGGTGGCTCAACTCATGACGGCTGTTATGCATCATTCCTTGAAACGAAATACAGACCAATAATTCCTTTGAAACGGGATTATTCTACTCCGGGAGGTAACGATGACGGCATTGGCGCAATAGATAAATTATCCTTTGAGTCCGGTTGGGCCAGAGCGACAATTGCCTGTACATTATATACCGATATTGCCAACTATGGAGAATCGAGTATGACGCTCCGTGAGTCAACTATCCCTTATGGAACGCCAGAGAATATTGTTGAAGTTATCATTCTCGACAGATATGGAAATCCGTTAGGTGACCATACCCTGACGGCTACGATCTCAAATGGTACTATGAATGTCGCCACCGATGAAACAAATCAATACGGTGAAGCATTTGGTATGTGGTTTACCGCTCCGGCCGACAGCACTAACGGAACTTCAGCGATAATTACGGTTACAGATACAGATCCAAAAGGCGGCATTAAACTTAAGACTTCGGTAACCTATGAATAATTTATAGATAGACTAACTCTAAACGCCGGCTGATTTTTCATCCGGCGTTTTTTTTATTGCCTATTTTGGTCAGATAAAACCCTTTCGTTTCGCGAACGCCTTAGTTATATTTCTCGGGCCAAAATATTAACCGAAAATGAGTAAAACGGATGAATACTACACATCCAAATATCGCGGCCCGCTTTTTTGCGACCGTTGATAAATATGGCGATAAACCGGCGGTCGGGATGGCCGGGGAAGATGCCTATTTAACCTATTCGCAATTGGGGATCAAGGTTCGCGAATGCGCCGCTTATCTTGGCCGTCTCAAGCCTCTCGAACCAATTGGATTATTATCGGAAAACCGTCCTGAGTGGGGAAAAGTCTATTTTGCGATCCTCGCCGCGGGAGGCAAAGTCATTCCGGTTGATTCATTACTCAAGGAAAATGAATTGGTTCGCGTCTTTTCCGAATCGGGCATGACCCGGTTATTTGTTTCGCATAAATTCCTCGAGATCGCCGAGCGAGTCGCGTCCAAAATAGACAATCCACCGGATTTAATAAATCTTGAAACCATCCCAACCGATAACACATCCGGTTTTGAACCAGCTTATTCAAACAACGGCGACGATCCGGCGGTTTTGATCTTTACCTCGGGCACCACCGGAAAATCCAAAAAAGTCATCCTGACCCATAATAATTTATTGAGCAATATCGAAGGCATCCTGCGGCGCATGGATTTTTCGCAAAGTGATAAATTTTTATCGGTACTACCTCTGCATCATACTTTCGAAGCTACCTGCGGGCTTCTCACACCGCTCTTAAACGGTTGCTCAGTCTATTATATTAAAGAGCTAAACTCCCGGGAAATTCTGGGAGGGATGAAAAAACACAAAATTACAATCTTCATCGGCGTCCCGCTCCTTTTTGAAAAACTATATCAGGGTATTCTGAGTGGCATAAAAAGAGCCCCGTTCACAAAGCGAGCCCTATTCGGTCTTCTTATGAACACCGCCAAAACGCTATATTCCCTGACAGGTAAAAACGCCGGGAGGAAATTATTTTCAGGTCTCAGACAAAAGGCCGGGCTCGACAGTTTACGCCTGATGGTCTCCGGAAGCGCACCCATCTCGGTTGAAATCATAAAGGGATTCTATCTGCTTGGATTCAACTTTATCGAAGGGTATGGCCTCACCGAAACCTCTCCGGTTATATCCGCCAATCCTCTCGATAAACCCAAATTCGGTTCGGTCGGACCGGTACTCGATAACGTCGAGGTGCGTATCGATTCCCCCAATGAAAACGGTGTCGGTGAGATTATCGTTAAAGGACCGATCGCGACTCCCGGATATGAAGACAATCCCGAAGCGACCTCCGAACTCTGGAAAGACGGCTGGCTGCATACAGGGGATCTGGGATACCTTGATGACGAAAATTATTTATATATTTGCGGTCGCGCCAAAAACCTGATAGTTTCGGCGGCCGGGAAAAACATCTATCCCGAGGAAATCGAAGCTCAGTTGATGCAATCACCGTATATTCAGGAAGTCGTTGTTTACGGCAAAATATCAGATGCGGGCAGGGAAGAGGTCGCCGCGCTGGTTTATCCCAATTTTGAATTGCTCGAAGCGGAGTTGGGCAAAAAGCCGGAAGATATAACCGACGATGAATTGAAAACCAACGTTGGAAATGATATTCGCCGTCTCTGCGCCGATATAGCCGATTTCAAGCGCGTCAAACATATCCGGTATACTCGTGAGGAACTTGAAAAAACTTCCACCAAAAAAATCAAAAGGTACGTTTACTGATTATGGTTGTCTCCAAAACAATTCATCTCTCATCCAGAGGATACTGCGACATCCACGACATCACCCTCGAAGTATCTGAATGCGTAAAATCGAGCGGAGTATCGAAAGGCACCGTGACGGTATTCGTTCCTGGAGCAACCGGAGGATTGACGACAATTGAATTCGAACCGGGACTTTGCGCCGATTTTCCTGAACTGATGGAAGAGATGATTCCCTCGGATAAAACCTATAAGCATGACCAAACCTGGGGCGACGGCAACGGCTTTTCCCATTTGCGCGCGGCCATGATCGGACCCGATATCACTGTCCCGTTTGTATCCGGCAAATTGACCCTGGGAACATGGCAGCAAATAGTTTTCCTCGATTTTGACAATCGCGGCCGCGATCGCGAACTGATCGTTCAGATTGTTGGAGATTGATATGAATTTTGAGACCATCGCCGTTAAAGATAAAAAGTTGGTATTGCTCGATCAAACCGTATTACCGGAAAAAACAGTATATAACCAGTACACCGATTACCGGGATGTCATCGCCGCCATAAAACGCCTTGAGGTACGCGGCGCGCCGGCGATTGGTATTGCGGCAGCATACTCGTTGGCAATGGCGGCCGAAGCCGACGTTGATATAACACTCGATCATTTGCGCCAGCTTATGATCGCCATCGGTAAGGAAATCAAAAACGCCCGTCCCACGGCGGTAAATCTCGCCTGGGCGATTGACCGCTGCCTTGACGCCGCCGCCAAATATGAAGGTGACTCGATCGAAGAATACCGAAATCTCCTCTGGGCCGAAGGCGACGCCATTCACGCCGAAGACAAAGAAATGTGCGACGCTATGGGTCGCTACGGCGCCGAACTATTAAAAGACGGCATGACCGTCCTGACGCACTGCAACGCCGGGGCGCTGGCCACCGGAGGAATCGGAACAGCTCTGGCGGTGTTTTACAAAGCCAGAGAAATGGGCAAAAATATCAAAGTGTTTGCCGATGAAACCCGTCCTCTGCTTCAGGGCGCCCGGCTGACCTGCTGGGAACTTATGCAGGACGGTATCGATGTCACGCTTCTGACCGACAACATGGCCGGGTATGCGATGGCTCAAGGCAAAATCGACGCTGTCATTACCGGCGCCGATCGCATTACCAAAAACGGTGATGTCGCCAACAAAATCGGCACCTATTCAGTGGCCGTTCTGGCCAGAGAACATGGCATCCCGTTTTATGTCGCCGCGCCCGATTCGACTTTTGATAAATTTTTGGAATCCGGTAAAGATATCATCGTCGAAGAACGCGCTCCCGAAGAAGTGACCGAAGGATTCGGCAAACGAATCGCCCCCGAAGGCGTTAGAGTTTATTCCCCGGCATTTGATATCACTCCGCACGAACTTGTCACCGCCTACATCACCGACACCGGCATCAAACCGGGAGGGAGGGCATAGTCTTATTTGTCGGGTTTCTCACTCTGTTCGGAACCCGACCTACCGGACTGTAAGTTTGTTTGTCGTGGCTGGTGTACGTCCTCATACCTAGGCAAAACAGTATCTCGATCTAGTTTCGATCCAGTCCAGCGACGAGCACGACTCTGTTGATCGGCATACACTGGCTGATAACCTCTCTGTTTACTAATATTTCGCACTCTAATATAAAAGATGTCAAAATAACATTTGCCGGGTGCCCCAAGTCTTCAGACTTGGGGAAAGATAACTTCTACACATCATCTATCGGCACGATCTTCCGCCCATCCAGGCAGGTTCCCGCATGGAGCATTTACAATTATCCAACCAATCCAACGCAATTTCCGAATTCATCCGCATATTGTAGGATGATAACATCAAATTTTATTTATAATTATGCCATAGGGCCTTTTGTCAGGTTTCTCGCATCGACCCTATCGGGTCTGTCGCTCGGAACGCCGACAAAAAACAGACCCCCGCTTGTCGTAATCACCACCGGTTTGATATGACCCAAAACGTTAATCTGAGGAAACAAACCCATTTTTTGAATGCATGACGGCACGCGAAAAAAAACAATTATCAGGCTATATTCTCATCAATATCTGCCGATAGAAATCTTAAGGAAACGAGTGTGCGAAAAATGAACATGAAATTAATGAATTCGCAAAGCAATAGCTCTATTAACCAACTTTTTCTTCAAGGAGGAAAGATGAAGAAATTAGTTTTAACTTTGACAGTAATAATGCTCTGCGCCGGCTTAGCGTCCGCGCAGATCAGCAAGCCGTTCAACGTGTATGTCGGCGGCGGACTGGGAATGGTTCAGGGTGATGTCGGTACCCTTTATAAAACCGGTTATCACGGCGTAGCCGCGGTTGGCTTTAACGCCGCTCCGATGATTCAGTTTATAGGTAAGGTTGAGTATCATAGCTTTGGTTCCGATATGGCGCCTACTCTCGGGATTGGTCTCGATGGTTCGCAGCGCAACTTAATGTTCGGTGGCGCCGCCAAATTGCAGCCTTCACTTCCCGCTTTTCCGTTGAAAGTTTATGGTTTGGCCGGAATCGGCATGGCTTCTGTACAGGCTCCTGACCTCGTCATAGTAAATTTGATTACCAGTGAGCAGGTCACGATCACGCCTCCGAGCCAAAGCAAAATGTATTTTGAAATCGGCGCCGGCGCTGAACTGCCGGCCGGCCCCAGCCTGTCGATGTTTGCCATGGTTCGCTACGTCAGCATTAGCCAAGAGGGGGGTGGATCATTTAATTACATTCCGATTACGGTTGGTCTGAAGTTCTAAATGATTTTTCAAATAATTATTCAAAAACCCTCTGCCCGACAGGCCGAGGGTTTTTTGTTGCCTAAATTAATAAATGCTTTTATGCTAATCACATCGTTTGATATAATATGAATTTACCGGCAAATATGTTTGGTGATCATTTTACCAGGGAGGTAACATGAAGAAAATTATTCCTGTCCTGATTTTTATTTTTCTTTTCACCGGAATATCAATGGGGCAGACCAGTAAGCCTTTTGATATATATGCCGGAGGAGGCATTTCAATACCGCAGGGCAATGCCAGTGATTTCTACAAAAACGGTTTTAACGGTTTGGGCGCGATGGCTTATAATGCCATGCCGGCCATGAAATATTTCGTCAAGATCGAATTAAATTCATTCAAATCTGACAGTACAGCGCTGTTTGATGTAACTCAAAATAATCTTCTCCTGGGTATTGGCGGGATATTAGCTCCCCAAATTACGGGTGCGCCGCTTAAGCCATTTGGCATTGCAGGGGCCGGTATCGCGTCGATTAGCTTCTCCGAAGGCGGAGGATCGATCTCCAAGTTTTATTTTGAATTCGGCGCCGGGGCAAAATTGGGTTCCGGTTCGGCCGCGTTCTTTATAATGGCGAGGTATGTCAGCATCGCTACCGAAGTGGAATCATTTAATTTTATCCCGATTACAGTCGGCATAAAATTCTGATTCGGAAAGATTATTTTATTTGCGAAAATCATCTCTCGTTTAATCAGGAGATGTCTAAATTTTATTGTTGACCTAAATACCATGATGTCGCTAATTGATACCATGAAAGCAAGGGATTATTTCATATTTTGCGTATTCTTATTTTGCCTGAGCTGCTTAATCAGTTGCGAGCAGTCGGCAAAATCTGAAACACGGCAAATGCTGCCGTTCTCCCAAATCGATTCATTAATCGGCGACTCTTATGAGATTGGGCAGACTGGTAAATCCATAAAGCCACCGATAGGATTTGTTCAACCAGTTGATTCCATAATAGATTTAATCCGGAATACAATGATTAATGAGCAGGGATATGGCGAAGGCTTGACATTGGTGAACTGTTTTTTAGATACGATCAATCAGGCGGGACTATTAATTACCAAAATCGATGGTGTGAATTTAATGGGGGATACGGCCGCGTTTATTAATAAATACCGCGAAACTCTTCATGGATTATACGGGGCCGAGAATATAACAGAAGCGTCGGGTTGGCTGGGATTGATATTCATAAAAAACTTTGTAACCAGCGACGGCAATATCGCCAGATTCTACGCCATCTGTCTGGATTCCACCGAAGCCGCCCTGGAATTGAGTTATTTTATACCGGAAAATCAAATAGCAAGTATTATCGAGTCAGTTCACTCTTCGGTGGCGTCAATTAAATAGCTGATACAGATTTATTGATATTCTATTATTCACTATTCATGAATAAGCATAAATAAGTATAAATGAATCATGTATGCAAATAGTGCCTACAACTGATTTGCTGCGATAGCCTCATCGATCAGCATGACCGGGATACCTTCGTCGATACGATAAATTGTTTTCTCGTCAACCGTTATTATAGCTTCCGGAATGGTATCTTTGAGCACCTGACCTTCGCGGTTCTTGATGATCCCTTCGCCAATTAACTCATTAAGTCTTTTGAGTTTTTCCTCATCAAGCATTTTGACCGGTTGTTTGGTATTGGGGCAACATAATACTTCAAGTAATTGATCATTTATCGGCACAATAAATTCCTTTTCAAAAGTAATTATTAAAACAAATCTAAAAAAAAAGACCGTGAAGTCAATATAAATTCCACATTCTTTTGTTTCGCCTGGTGTTTCTGACCTGTAGCTCTATGGACTTTATCCTCAAATTCAGTGTTTTCTCAAATTTGATTCAAATAAATGAAGGGGCTCCGATTCGACCAAAAATTGGATTGCGGAAAATTGACTTTACGAAATTAAATAAATTGTTTGATTAACTGCCATAACTAACAGACATACAATAAAATACAACGATACGCATTATTGTACATATTTTGCGCAGGATTGTTGTAATAGATTAGTATAGTCCATTATTTAAAGATTTTTCAGAAAATCAGAATTTTTTTCTTGTGAAAATGCGCTATCTTGTTATATTTCAACATAATTAGTAATCTGCTAGAGTGTATCGAATAGAAATACTCCATGTACTTTCTGGAGCGCAAAGAACAAGATTTAGAAAAAGGATTTTATATAATAAGCAAAGTGATTTTGTGTAAAAACACTCTCAACCATTAGGGGCTTAACGATGTTAGGGATCCACCCAGGTATGCGCGATTTTAGTCCCCGTATATTTAAACGAAGGGCTAAAGCTTCTTTAATTTTTATCTTTACACTTTTGACGGTTTTTTCCGCCAATGTTTTCGCGGCGGAAATCTTTACTCATGAATCGGAATACCCTCCCGGCAATGATGCTGTAATCGAAGGGGTATTTTGGGCCAGCGAAAAAGTTACTTTGGTCGTTACCCATTTAGATGGTACGCCGCTCACCGGTCCCGGAGGTGATCCGTGGGAAGTTGACGCCTCCTATGATGATGCGAATTCCGCTCCCGAGAAAGAATCCGGCAGTTTTGTTACTTACTGGAACGTTGATTGGGACTATGCCGGTGACGAATTGCTCGTTACGGCAACGGGAAACGAATCCGGTGCAATTGCCACAACTGTTTTTCTGACACCAAATGTAAATCTGGATCAACTGCAGAATGGAACCACTACATCCAATGCTGAATGGGCCAATGGGAATATCAATGGTAGCAATTCCTGCTATTCGGAGGGTCGTTCTGTTGCTTATCGATATTTTATAAAAGAGCTTGATGCCGATAGCGAGCATTTCTTCACAATACAAATGGAGTGGACCAAAGGCGGAATTCACGCTCTTGATTATCTAACCGATTATGATGCTACTGAAACAACCGCTCTTGATTCTGTCGGTGGAGCTTGTGGAACGATTTCGACCAGTCCGCCACCTGGATGCAGCGATCCTACGGAATCTTTTGCATTTCCTGATTTTCTTAATACGGCCAATTATTCCGGTTCAATACCCCCGGATTTCTTTACGACGGTTAATCCCGGTTTTGTTTTGGATGGACCGAGAAATCTAAAAGCTTATAATATAACAATAGATTCGATAAGCGATTATGTCTTTGACGGCACCTCCAGTGACCGAACTCTGGAGATGATAGTTTATTTTACCGTTGATACGACGGGAAGCGTTGGGTTTTTCTGGGGAGGACATTTGGCGGAAAGCAGCGCGGATGCCTGGGGAGTTAATAATGGCTCTTCTTATGTCGGCGGCGCTCCTTATCATATGCGGGCTTTATCTCTTGATGGAGGCGGGGGAGCCAATCAGGATCGCAGTATTCAAAATGGTGTGATTTGTTTACCACCCAATGTCGGCATCTCGACGGACTTTACGACGGTTTGTGATGTCGGTAATAATATGTATATCGTGACTGATACCGCTTCAACTGCTAATACCTGGATCTGGACTGTAATTAACGGCACAATCGTAGGCCCCGACAATCAGAGTTCTGTTAGTTTCACGGTTAATTCGGGTTTACAGGCGGGAGATTATGTCTCCATTATGGTCGAATCATGCGACAGTACTTCCGGTTGTCCCGGAGAATTTTGTTGTGCGACCGACTCAATCGCCATTCCGGTTGAAATATGTAATCAACCTCCCGTGGCTTCC
This sequence comes from Candidatus Zixiibacteriota bacterium, assembly GCA_036480375.1. NCBI lineage: Bacteria > Pseudomonadati > Candidatus Zixiibacteriota > Candidatus Zixiibacteriota bacterium. The sequence goes on along the minus strand of JAZGGI010000043.1, from coordinate 11,022 downwards.
TGCCCGGATAATGAATCGCATTCATTCCTTTGTACTCCCTCTCAAATATGTGTTGGACTGTTTAGCGCTACGGATCCCGACAATAATATTGTCAGTGAAACGGTCGATTTTGGAGTATTGAGTGGTGGAAATGTGTGCTTCACACCGGATACGGCTGGCGTCTATACAATAACTTATACCGTCACGGACGCTTTCGGAGAAACGGATCAGTGTCAGACGGAAGTGACGATATCATATACTAACCAGCTCCCGGTATGCAATATTCCCGGCGATGCCAGTTATTTGGTTTGCGGTGATACGACTTTTAATATTCCGGTTTCCGCCACGGATCCTGATGGTAATCTAACCGGATGCACAAAGACTTCCGGCCCGGGAACATTTGACGGCAGTACCTGGACCTTTACGACAACGGCTCCCGGAGTATATACGGCTACTTTCGAATGCAGTGACGATTGCGGCGAGGTTTGCGGCGGAACGGTTAATATTACAGTCGGTTACAACAGCCCGCCGGTATGTAATCTTCCGTCAAGCGGAATTTATTTAGTCTGTAGTGACACAACCTTCAGTTTCCCGGTTTCTGCTACCGATGTTGACGGAAATCTTGTTAGATGTATTCAGAAATCCGGAAGCGGTTCATTTGACGGAACCGATTGGACCTTTACGACAACCGGGCCTGGTGTTTACTCGGCGACTTTTGAATGCACCGATGAATGCGGCGAAGTCTGTACTGGTTCGGTCAATATTACTGTCAATTACAATCATAATCCGGTTTGCAATATGCCCGCTCACGGCCATTATTTCGTATGCGGCGACACAACTTTCAATGTTCCTATTTCCGCTACGGATGTGGATGGTAATCTGGTCGGGTGTACGATGACATCCGGCCCCGGGACATTTGACGGCAGTACCTGGACCTTTACATCATCAGGGGATGGAACGTATATCGCGACATTCGAATGTTCCGATGAATGCGGCGCTTCTTGCACTGGTGAAGCTAAAGTTTCGGTAACAAATAATAAGGCTCCGACTCCGCAGTGCCCGAATAATCAGACCATATTTGTTTGTGATTTGTTGCCTCTAACGATAAACGGATTTATTTGTCAAGACCCCAATGATAACCTGGCAACATGCGAAGTTGATGTCGGTACGCTGGTTGGAGACGCGGTAACATTTACGCCTGTTGAAGGACCCAATGTTATTACATTGACGGCGACTGATGAATGCGGTGAAGTCGGAACCTGTTATACAACAGTGACTATTGTTCTGAACAGCCCTCCGGTGGCTTCCTGTCCACCTGCTGAATCTCATTCCTTCCTGTGTGAGCCGTCTGAGATTTGCATTAGTGGATTTTCAGCATCCGATCCGGACAATAATATTGCCAACAAATCGATTAATATCGGAATTCTTACTAATGGAACCGTTTGCTTTACTCCTGATACCGCGGGAGTGTACACAATCACTTATACTGTAACTGATGAATGCGGAAAAAGCGACGAATGCCAGACACAGGTAACGGTATCGTTTGAAAATAATCCGCCGGTTTGTGATTTGCCAGGGAATGGCACTTACTTTGTCTGCGGCGATACTACTTTCAATTTCACAGTATCAGCGTCCGATCCTGATGGTAACCTATCGGGCTGCGCAATGACTTCCGGCCATGGAAGTTTCGATGGTAGTACCTGGACGTTTACAACATCGGCGTCGGGCGTTTATACGGCGACATTTGAATGCAGCGATGATTGCGGAGCGACTTGCGGAGGGACAGTTGAAATAACCGTAAATTATAACCAGGCTCCGGTAGTCGAGTGCCCCGATAATCAGACTTTCCAATTCGCTTGCGAGTCTGGCGAAATCTGTATCGGACCGTTTAGCGCGACCGATTCCGATAATAATATCGTAGATGAATCGGTCGATCTGGGAACTTTGACAGACGGTACAGTTTGTTTCACTCCGACAGCGGCGGGAGTTTATACAATAACTTACACAGTCACCGATGCCTGTGGCGCCACATCTGAGTGTCAAACAGAAGTTACCGTTGACCTCGACAATCAACCGCCGGTCTGTGATCTGCCAACCGATGCAACATATTTTATCTGCGGAGATTCAACTTTCAATTTTGAGGTTTCAGCCACTGATCCTGATGATAATTTAACGGGTTGTACCATGACCTCCGGGGATGGAAGTTTTGACGGTACAACCTGGAGCTTTACCGCGACTGCGGCGGGGCAATATACGGCAACGTTTGAATGCAGCGATGAATGTGGTCTGACTTGCGGCGGAACGGTAACGATGACTATTGAGATGAATAATCCACCGACTTGTAATATTCCCGAGAACGGTTCCTATTTTGTGTGCGATGATACCACTTTCAATTTCCCTGTCTCGGCGACTGATCCTGACGGAAACCTGGTTGGTTGTGAAAAAATCTCCGGTGACGGCACGCTGACAGACGGTATATGGTCATTCACAACAACCGGTCAGGGAACTTATACGGCGTCATTTGAATGTTCCGATGAATGCGGGGAGACTTGCGGCGGGACGGCAAGTATTGTCGTGACTTATAATAATGATCCCGTAGCAGCGGCTCCGAATCCGATTACACTAAATGTTTGTACTCTGTCTGAGTTAGTCGTCGGCGGATTTTCCTGTTACGATCCAAATGATAATCTGGTATCTTGTGAAACGGACGTCGGTACATATAGCAACGGCGAAGTAACTTTCGTTCCGCAGGAAGGCGCCAATATAATAACCTTATTTGCTGTTGATGATTGCGGAATGGTTGATTCGGCGAAAACGACCATTACCGTTAATCTGAATCAGACTCCGGTGTGTAATTTACCAGGCAATCAAACATTCTCCCAGTGCACTCCCACGGAAGTTTGCCTGCCTGTTTCGGCGATTGATCCCGATGATGATTTGACGATTTGTGAGATCGTGTCGGGTCCCGGTGTTATTGATAACGGTCAATGGTGCTACACTCCAGGCGGTAGTGAGACAGTAGAAGTAACCGTTCGATGCACCGATTTCTGCGGCGCTTATTGTGAAGGAACATTTACGATTAATTTCGAAATAAATCGGGGGCCGGTTGTTACCTGTCCCGATGATGAAACCAAATACTTATTCGGTTTGGGTGAGATTTGTATTGAAGGTTTTGAATGTTCAGATCTTGATGACAATCTATCCATTTGCCAGATTTTGGTAAATGGTGAAAATGGAACTATTATTGACGGTACGGTGTGTTTCGATCCGGTCTGGGGTGATAATTTTATCGAATTAACGGCCACCGACGCTTGCGGGCAATCAGCAACTTGCGTAACGGTGGTTACTGTCGAAGAATTGTATGAATGTCCAATAGTTAAAATTGAAAAGACTCATAATACACTGCAGGGTCATTACGCTGATGTTGAGGTCACGATAGAAAATGGAAACTTTGATCTGGCCGGTTTTGATTTGTTAATGTATTATGATGCGTCTGCTCTTTCATTCGTTAATGCCGAAGCGGGAGAATTACTGCAGTATTGTGGTTGGGAGCATTTCTCATATCGATTCGGTTCCAGAGGCAATTGTGGAGGTTCCTGTCCGTCCGGACTTCTCAGGATAATTGGTCTGGCGGAGACAAACAACGGCGCCCTGCATCCCGACTGCTTCGGGGCGCCAACGGCTGATCCGTGGCAATTGGCCGTGTTAACTTTCTACGTATCCAATGACCGCACCTTTAACTGCATGTATTCCCCGATTAAATTCTTCTGGGATGATTGCGGCGATAACGCCTTGTCGAATATCTCCGGAGATAGCATGATCATCGGCAGTAAGATTTATGACTTTGAAGGCAATCTCATCTGGAATGAGCTCGATGATCTCAATTATCCCGAAAATGATCGTATCCCGTTCACTGGCACCCCTGATTGGTGCGGAAATGACGGCAAAGTTCCGCCGATCAGATGCGCCGATTTCGTATACGGCGGAATCGATATCGTCTGTTCGGATTCAATTGACGACCGCGGTGATATCAATATGAACGGACTTCCCAACGAAGTCGCCGATGCGGTCATGCTAACCAATTACTTTATAAGCGGTTTGTCCGCTTTTGGCAATCATGTTGAGGCTTCTATCGCCGCATCTGACGTCAACGCCGATGGAGTATCTCTGACGGTCGCCGACCTGGTATACCTTGTCCGCATTATTACCGGCGATGCCGATCCGCTTTTAAAGCCGATTGTAACATCCGAGTTTAATATCGCATCCCACCGCCGGGGTGATCAAGTAGATATCAAATATCAATCTGAGGTTAACGCCGGTGCGGCGCTTTTGATATTCGAGGCATCAGGAAACGTCGGCATGCCTTTATTGGGAGATGGCGCCGAAGATATGGATATGGCCTATAACATTGAAGACAATCAATTGCGGGTATTGATTTATAATATCGGTTCGCAATCTATCAAATCCGGTGAGAATACGTTATTGTCTATTCCGAGCGATGGTTCGTTAACTTTGATAGGCGCTGAGATTGCTGACTTCTTTGGCGGTACGATGACAACAAGCATAAAAGAAATTCCGGATATATTCACCTTAAGTCAGAATTATCCGAATCCCTTTAATCCGTCGACATCTATTAGCCTTTCAATGGCAACGCCGGGTGATTGGAGCATTATCGTTTACAATATCGCCGGGCAGATTATCCGGGAATACTCCGGATATTCCGAAGCCGGTATTGTATCAGTAATTTGGGACGGTACCGATAAGAACGGCGACAAAATCGCGTCGGGTATTTATTTGTACCGTGCCGTTTCCGGCCAATTCAAAGCCACTCGAAAGATGGTGTTGATGAAGTAATATATTCCCCACCTCAATAAGAAAAATCCCTTGATCCTCTCAGGGGTTTTTTTTGCCGCTATGGCCAAACAAAATCAAATGGCCGATAATAGTATCAGGTAATTGATTCAACCGACTATTCATAAAAGATGTCAGGATTTACTCTTGCGTTTTTTTGAAAAAATATTAGTTTTGAACGCCGTTTTTTAAATGAGCATTGAAAGGAACCATTATAGTGACTCTGGAAAAATTATCAAAATACGCGAAAACGCATAGGGCAGAATACATAGATTTAAAATTTTGTAACTTGCCCGGAAGCTGGCATCATATTACCCTTCCGATTTCATCCCTGGATAGTCAATTATTAATTGACGGAGTGGGCGTGGACGGCAGTTCGCTGCCGGGCTTCTCACGAATCGAACGGGGAGACATGATTGCCCTGCCGGATACCGATACAATATTCATTGATCCGTTTTTTGAGACCCCGACTATTTCTTTCATATGCGATATTTACGATATTAGCGACAAAATGATACCCTATTCTCGTAATCCTCGTCGCGTAGCCAATGACGCGGAAAAATATTTGAAAAAGCATGTCAAAGGCGCCAATTTGATTATTGGTCCTGAATTCGAGTTTTATATTTTTGATAAGGTAAATTTTTTCCAGGGACCTGACAGCGCCTTTTATTATATCGATTCCAAAGAAGCAGAATGGAACGCCGCTCAGGATGAAGAAAATCTCGGTTATAAAATCCCCTACAAAAAGGGTTATCATGTCGCTCCCCCGATGGACAGAACCTTCAATATCCGTTCGACTATTTCATCAATGTTGGCTGATTTAGGCGTTGACCTGAAATATCATCATCATGAAGTCGGGGGTGGCGGCCAGCATGAAATCGAAGTGAAATTTCAACCTCTCCTGAAAATGGCCGATCAAACAATTTTGGTTAAATACGTTGTTAAGAATCAGTGTTTTCGTTTAAATAAATCAGCGACCTTCATGCCCAAGCCATTATTTAATGAACCGGGTTCCGGGCTCCATGTCCATCAGTATCTGGCTGACAAAAACGGCTCAATATTTTTCGATAAAAAGGGTCCCGCCAGGTTTTCAGAAATAGGATTGTATTATATCGGCGGTGTTTTAAAGCACGTTGATTCAATTCTCGCTTTATCGAATCCTTCAACAAATTCTTTCAAGAGATTAGTGCCCGGATTTGAAGCTCCTGTTGCCGGTACATACTCGGTTGGTAATCGGACGGCATGTATAAGGATTCCCGGCTATCAAAAAGACCCGCGGACGATGAGATTCGAATTCCGCCCTCCCGACGGAACTATGAACGCATACCTCGCTTATTCCGCCATGTTAATGGCCGGTATTGACGGTATACGCAATAAGATTGATCCAGGCTTGCCGTTAGATAAAAACCTTGACGAAATGCCCGCTGATGAATTGTCGCAAATCCACCAGTTACCGACCTCTCTGACCAAAGCGCTCAACGCTTTGGAAAAGGATCACGATTATCTTATGGAGGGAGGTGTCTTTACCGAGGATCTCCTGCGAACCTGGATTGAACTGAAGAGTAAAGAAATTGATCAAATCCGCATCCGTCCGACACCTTATGAGTTTGAGGTCTATTATAATAGCTAATGCGGCCGTTTTTGATTACAAAAAGCCGCACTCAGAGGTTGTAACATTGACGATAAAGGAGGCCCAATGCGAATCAAGTGTGTGATCCTTACGGTCGTTTTTATTTCGCTTTCAGGATTAACCGCCGCCGATAAATCCGATAGTTTGTCAATCGGTCCGCAATTTCATCTTGAAACCAGTTTTGGAGCGAGTGGCATCAAAGGCGATAATATTTCCTTTGGAACCACCATACCGTTATATAAGACATATAATGACGCGAACAAGACTAAGCTGGCTACGCCCGGTAACATAGATTTTCAATTAATAAACGCGATTGAAAGTAGAAAATCGATTCGGAAATTTGATACCGGAGAGCTTACTTTCAAAGAAATATCAACGATACTATTGACGGCTGATGGTATAACCCACGAACGTAACGGAATAGCGATGCGTTCGGCTCCTTCCGGCGGAGCCTTGTATCCCATAGAGATTTATCTTTATGCCCACGCGATAAATTCATTGGAACAAGGATTATATCATTTTCAGGTTTCAGATAGCTCGCTGGAATTTATTAAGTCAGGTGACTTTAACGCAGATTTTCATGAATTCGCTAACAATCAAAATTCGGTAGGAGCATCACCTGCAACGATTATATTAACGGCTCGCTTCGATCGCTCAACCCGGAAATACGCCGATAGGGGCTATCGTTACACATATATGGAAGGGGGGGCAATTTGTCAAAATATATATTTGGCTTGTACGGCCTTAAATCTTGGTACGGTATCGGTGGGAGCGTTTGACGATGACAGGTTGAATGAGTTTCTGGCAGTCGATGGCTTACATGAAGCTGCTCTCCTCATCTTTCCGATTGGACGCCCTACTCCATAAGAGACAAATGTGTAAACTAAAAGATAAGTATATCGCCGCCAATTGCTGTTGTCCTCAAATAGGCGAAAGTATTACCGGTTATTTTAGCCATGATGACATAATAAAAGTCCACCGATCCGATTGCGCCAATCTTAATAAAGCCGATCTGTCAAGATTGGTGGAATTAAATTGGGATGATATTATCGAGGAAGAAGATTTTACTCCGGATGATGATTTTGAAACTCTCAATGAAATTGATTTTCTCATCCTAAAACATCATAAGGATTACGGTTTTGATTATTCGCGAAAGATAGCGTCAATGTATAAACTCGACAAGCAGGCCGTATTTGAGAGTCATGCTAAATTGAGAGAAATGAAATTATTGAAGCGAGTCGAACCGCGCATGATTCAATATCGCAAAAATATCGTCAAGGGAAAATGGATAAAGCACCGCAATCACACTTATTATGATGTAACGGATAAGGGTAAGAAATATCTCGATTATTTCACCGAACAATCAAAGTCGGAAAAATAAATAATCTCTATTCGCATTCAGGGGGAGAGCCGCCCTTAAACGTATAACTAATTAAAAACACGGCGTCACCAACATTGACATTGCCGTCGGAATTGGCATCAGCCGCTTCAAGAGGATCGGGGGCGAGACCGCTTTTAAATATAAAATTTATGATAAACACGGCATCGCCGACATTTACGTCAGAATCGCCATTGGCATCGCCACAAACATATAATGGGGGAATAGACAAAGAAACATCCACTCTCACACCATTATTATCAGAGACTAAAATATTGGTCACAATTAAAGTGTCATACCCTTCAGCGGTAAATTCAATATCATAATTCCCCGGTTCAATCAATCGATGATAATCGCCTACGTCGGGATCGGTAAATATGCGAGAGCTATCCAGTTCGCTGTCATGCCCCGATATTCGAACAGTCGCGTACAGAGGCAAACCGGTCTGATCATCTGTGACAATCCCTCGAATTCCATATAATGCTTTTTCTATAAAATGTAGCAGGCTTGATTTATTGTAATCCCAGAAATCAGGCAGTTGATTTTCAGGTAACAACTTGACGTCAGAAATTTCTATCAGAACTTCCCGGCATCCGTGCCAATAATTCATGTAATCCTGCCGCCCTCCGCTGATAGGATACCAGGCATACCCGTTGGTTATACCGTTATTTCGGTCAGTCATATAATTGGCCGGCGAGTAGTATTGAGCGGAGTCGGCGTAATGGCGTGAAATATCGATAAACCAATTATCGTCTGTATGCAGGCGAGACCAGGTATCCCAGGGATAATTGATAACCTCGGCGCCCCCGTGGAAATTCGCCGCCAGACAAAATGATTGCGCCGCGGCAAGATTCATCATCACCATCGATTCAGGTTGCCAGCTGTTACCGTCAGGGTGAGGACCGTCGTCAGGATCAGGAAAGTTTCGATTCAAATCGACCCCGAAATCATTGAAACGAGTTGGCAGATAAATCGCGTCATCACCGGTTGAATATGTGCCATCAGGGTTCGCCAGCGGATTTATCCAAATATCGCAGTTATCAACCAGTCGTGAAATCAATTCATCGGTCCCGTAATTTCGAAGGAGATAATCGATAAGTCTCAGTAAAATCACGTAGCCGGTCGTCTCATCACCGTGCATTGTGCCGGAGAGAAATACTTCCGGTTCATCCTCTTCCAAATCAATATTATCCGAAATCCGAGCGAAAAGAATTTGACGGCCCATGACCGAAGAACCGGCATCTATAATCTGGCAATATTCGGGGAAATCCATTTGGAATTGGTACATCATGGCTACGTAGGCAGGATAAGTGGGGTAAACATCCCAATCGGCCATCGAGCTTTTATCTCGGCCCATTTTGGGTTTGATAAGACTACCGGGGTGGGGAAGAATTTTAAAAGAATATCCGCGATCTTCAAGGTTGGATAATTGTTGCGACGTTCCGTACGCGAAGACCGTATCACCTTTAACATTATCAATCGAAATCAATCTCGTTAACTGATTTAAATCGCTCTGGGAATCAGTGTTTAATTCTATATAATACTCGGATACCCCTGCGAAAATTGTGGATACAAATACGAACAGAATAATTATAAAGCACAACAACTTCAATCTTATGTCTCCGGTCATATATTATGTTTCGGCTTCAAGCCAATTCTTTTCAGTCGATATGACATAGCGGTAAAAATACGATTCCTTAAGAGTAAAATAGTCAAAATAATTTTTACGTCAATTGATAATTTTTGATTGAAATCGGTAAAAAAAATAGTTAAATATGTTAAAGAGCATATTTGGGAGGAATTGTTATGGATAGAACGAATAATTCAAGAAGTAAATTGACCCTGGTATTGGCGCTATTTTTAATATTCTGTATTCTTGTCATCTCGGGGTGTCAGGAAGAAGACAATTTATTCAGGGAAAAGAAAAGGAGTATGATTTCTGAGGCCAAAAGCGCGGTCGGTTCGGTGACGGTCGATGAATTGGCGGAAATGATGAATAATGATGACGAGTTTACGATTATTGACATTAGAACCAAGGACGAATTTACCCCGGGTCATTTGAAAGGCTCCGTTTGGATAGCCCGAGGTATGCTTGAATTCAAAGCAGGGCAGGGGCAGTTAAAAGATTTCGACAAAAAATATATCTTGTATTGCCGGGTGGATTCGCGGAGCGCTTTGGCCGCAAAAACACTGGTCGATATGGGATATCGGGATGTATCCCTCCTCAAAGGCGGATTTTCTGCCTGGTGCGAAGCCGGGTACAGTATTTATAATCGACACGGTGAGATGGTTGTAAAATCATTTGAACAGGATGAAACAGAATAATTTCCGATAGGGGATAAAAAATCAATATTTAACCTGGCGTGGTAAAGGCAGGAGAATAGTTAATATTCTCCCGCCTTTTTGTGTATAACGGTGAACCGTGTTATTTTATGGTAATCTCCTGCATCAATTTATCGCCGAATATCTCCCGAATATCGCCCCTTTCCAGAGTCATTTTAATCTGCTCATCTTCGGCGCCGATAACTCTTTCGACAATGGTGGTAAATTTTTCGTCGAGTCCATCGAGAGCGGCGTAGTTTTTGAATTCGACCATCAGCATAACGTCCCAGTCGTCGGGATTGGCGGCTCCCCCGACAAAGACCTTATAGGATAGGATTAAACCTTCTTCCAAAGCGGCATCCATAACTTTTTTCCAGGCGCCCTGAAGATCTTTAATGTATTGTTCCTGCATATTGGCTTCGGTTTGAATTAACGAGATTCCCCAGACGGAGCCGTTGATGTACGGCGATTCGGCGGATACGATCGGAGTGATAAAAACAAAAATCAATGAATAAATTATGGCGGTAGCAATACTAAGGCGCAGCATAATTACCTCCCGGTTTTTAAGTTCTTGATAATTTTAGGTCCGACCCGATGATTATTACGGCAAACGCTGATTGATAAATTATTTACGGGCCCCCATAGCCTCGGGAAGTTATATAATGAATACGCTCGCAAAAATCAAGCGCCAAGTTTGGATTTTCTCAAAATGGGCTTGTTTCCTCAGATTAACGTTTTTGGGTCATATCAACAGGCGGGGGCCTGTTTTTGGCTGTCGCGCGGTGTATCCACTTCATGTTAATAGTATTTGGTGCCGTGCAGGTGTCCACACCTGCGCGGTAAAAATGGGTTTGTTTCCTCA
>JAZGGI010000042.1 GCA_036480375.1 Candidatus Zixiibacteriota bacterium | reverse complement strand
GTTGCGGCAGGTCTTGATTTTGTGAAAACAAAATTGTGACCTGACGTGTATCAAGAACTTACGATTCGAAATGTTTCCCCATTCTTTAGGCTGAAGATCATTTCAAGACTTTTTCAACAGGCCCCTTCAGGGTTGGGATGAGATATTTATTTAAATCTATCAACCTACCCCGCAGCCGGGCCGTCTTTGACGTGGGTATTTTTCGGGACGGCATTGGGGATAAATAGACAACTGACAAAACAAACAACTTGTATCTCACCCATTGGGTGGATATTATCGGGATTGTCTGTTGATTTTACTTTTCATGGAAGTTTAAAACTACGCTATGGGCGGAATAAGAAATTTAATTCGGCTTATAATCGTTGGATATGATAAATGAGAGATATTCGAGTTCCATCGACATGTTCTCGTTGCGGAGAAAAACATCCTCGGGAACGGTTAGATTAATCGGCGCGAAATTCAAAATCGCCTTGATGCCGGCTTCAACGACTTCATCGACAATATATTGAGCGACGATGGCGGGAACGGCCAGAATAACTATTTCAATATTATGCTCACGCAACAGGCGCGGCATATCTTTGATATCCGATACGATCAAACCTTTATGATTGGAACCTATCTTACGCTGGTCATTATCAAAAATCAATTTGATGCGGAAACCCTGACGATGGAATTCCTTGTAGGAAACCAGGGCCGAGCCGATATTCCCAACCCCGACCATGGCGATGTTCCAGATGCGGTTGATTCCGAGAATCCTGGCAACGCGTTTTTTCAGTTCCGTGACGGGATACCCCAGCCCTCTGGTTCCAAAACTCCCAAAAAACGAGAGGTCTTTGCGAACCTGCGCCGGAGTCAGTTTTTCTCGGCGAGCCAGTTCTTTCGATGAGATTGTCTCATGGTTCTCCTTCTCCAGCAGAGAAAGAGCTCGATAATATAATGAAAGACGTCTGATAGTCGATTCAGAAATCTTTTTTTGTCCGTTATTCTGTTTGGCCATATCCCATCGCGGTTTCTAAAACAGCATGTGAATTGTTTCACAATAAGAAACGGAAAATATTACCCGCAGTCAAGCAATTTTTCGAAGGAGTCTAAATTGATTACTTATCGATTCAGTTACAACAGCTTACAATACGGGACAATGTTTGTCTTAATCTCAATTATCGGGCGATTTATAGTAAATTTTAGACTAATTGATAATTGTAATTCAAAATAACCGGATGGCAAATTTTAAACCATATATCGCGGCAGGGTTGAAGATACCCGTGAAATAATCTCATAATTGATCGTCTGGCACCAGGCGGCATGGGTATCGGCTGATATCTTTTCGTCCCCATCCGTTCCAAGTATGGTAGCGATATCATATAATTTAACCCCGCGGATATTAGTGATATCAACCATTATCAGATTCATGCAAACGCGGCCGCGAATCGGCGCCCGACGGCCCTTGATTAAGACATATCCCAGGTTCGATAATCGGCGGTCGATGCCGTCGGAATAACCTGCCGGTAGAACGGCGATTTTTAATTTAGAACTGGCCCGATAGGTGCATCCGTAGCCGATAAAACTTCCGGCTTCAACCGTTTTAATTTGCGTTATCCGCGAACATAATGACAGGGCCGGAGTCAGGATTTTATTCGTCCCACCGCCGAGGCGATAGGAAACATAAGTTTCACTCGAAGGCCAGTAACCGTAAAGAGCAACTCCCGGACGCGCGAGATCAAAATAAGTTTCCTTAAAGAGCAACAGAGCCGCCGAGCAGGCGGTATGTTTCAGTTTTGGTTTGACGCCCAGTTTATTCAAATAAGCGTTCATGCTCTTGAATTGTTTGAGCTGATTCATGGCGAAAGTATGATCGGTTGTATCCTCGATATTGGCGAAATGAGTCGAGATTCCGGCGACTGAAATTTCGGGATATTTTTTCAATGTTGAGGCCGCGCGGGATAGCTCTTTTTTATTCATCCCCTGCCGATTAGTGCCGGTTTCGAGTTTGAGATGTACTTTAGCCGAAGTATTGGATTTGCGGCAGAATCGTCCCAGCTTTGATATGAACGTCGGCTCGGTAACAACCGGTTCTAAATCGAGGCGAAAGATAGCGTCGATATCCTCCGGCGCGACCGGCCCGACCATTATGATTTTGCGGTCCCATCCCTCGGCCCGCGATGTTTCGGCCTCAACCGTTGAATGAATCGATATATAAGGAATTTTCGTCTCGGATAGAATACTGACAATTTCGCGGAGGCCGTGCCCGTAACCGTTAGCTTTGACAGCCGGAGCGAGCATTGTTTTTTTACCGGCCAGACGAGACAGGCTTTTGATATTGTTTAATATCGCCCGGCGGTTAATTTCTATCCATATCAGATTTTTCTTATTCATAAAAAAAAAATCGTGCGAGTTTTTTTCACTCGCGCAATCTATCATAATTAAATCTTTGTAGCAATATATTTGAGCGCTAAAGAGAATCTATCATCTTCCGGATAAGATTCATGTGACCGCGTTCAAACTTGGCCAAAAACTCAAAACTCTTTTTCTGCTCGGGATCGTCGGCGTCCTCGGCCGCTTTGGAGAAAACTCCATTAGCCTCTTTTTCCAAATCAAAAGCAATATCAAGAACGGTTCTCATATCCGAAGCATTGCGAACAGTATCGATAAGGCCCCGATGCTGCCCGGCCATGTTTTCATCGATTTCCGGGAGTCCTTCCTGACCCAGGATATCATTATAGGTTACCCACTGCTCGGAAGTTATCAATGAATGATGCTGTCGCTCCAGAACCTGATAATGCTCTTTTTCCTCTGCAGCGAGCTTCAAGAGTGTATCTTTATGCTCGGCATTATCAGTTTTTTGGGCCGCTTCCAGATAAAAAACATAACTTTTAATCTCGGACGATATCCCCCAGTTCAGCGCGTCGAGAACTTTTGGATTTGCTGGAATCATAATTTATCCCTCACCTTGTTTGCCGGTTACATTTCCGTGTAATAATTGTCATTGAGTTCCTGCTGGAGCCGTTCCTTATGTTTGATTTCTTCCTCAGCCAGCTTTTCGAACATCTTCCGCGTGGCCTCGTTTTCGAAAATCCTGGAATGCCTCATGTAAAACTCATAAGCGGCTTCTTCACGTTTGATTGCCATTTCAATCGCCGTGATGGGGTCGGTGGTAGAATCAACCATGAATATATCTCCCATTTTATATTTTCAGAATTTATACGTCCCGAAAGGTTACTCAAAAGGAAAAAAATGTCAAGCCAATTTTGCGGGCCGCGCCTCGCAAAGGAATGTATAATATGTTGAAAAGATGGACTAAGAAACCGATATAAAAAAGTAGAAACGGTCAGCGACGCGCCGGGGAAAATATGACATGGAACCAAATTTAGGTTCCACCTGTTTTCTGTTTTGAAATGATAACGATTTAATATTGCGCTGGGGCGGAAATTTTTATAGCCTTAAATTAGCTATGCCCGCGTAATAAACGCGGTTGAATGGGAGATATTTTGGAAATCACGATCACAAAAGAATTTCAGGATGAAATTGTTCTTCCCCGGGAAATGCCGATTTTGCCGGTTAAGGGCGTCGTCGTTTTTCCTTTTTTGGTAATCCCCTTGATAATATCCGAAAAAGCTCATACTCAGTTAGTTGACGAAGCCCTGATGCACGGTAAAACGATTGGTATTTTTAATACTCACGACCCTGATATTAAAGATCCCGGATTCGATGATATATATAAACACGGCACGGCAGGGAATATACTGAAAATGCTCAGATTCCCGGATGGCTCGGTCAGATTTTTGATTCAGGGTTTATCGCGCATCAAACTCACGAAAGAAATTTCAACCAAACCGTATCTGATTGGCAAAATCGAAGAAGTCCGGGAAATTTATAAAAGGAGCGTCAAAACCGAAGCTCTCAATCGCAATCTGATGGATCGATTGAAATATCTGGCGGAAATGGCTCCGTATTTGTCCGAGGAATTTTTCGTGACCGCCATGAATCAGGATTCTCCGGGACAATTGACCGACCTTATCGCCTCCAATATGAATCTGAGTATCGAAGAAAAACAAAAGCTGATCGCTCAACCTGATGTCGAAAAAAGAACGTCTTCGCTTCTTCTCCATATAAATCGCGAACTTGAAGTTTTGGAATTATCCAAAAAGATACAGGCCGAAGCCGCTAATGAATTGGGCAAGATGCAGCGCGAGTATATCCTGAGAGAACAGATAAAGGCCATCCAGCGTGAGTTGGGCGACAGCCAGGCCCGTCCCGAGATAATGGAGATTAAAAAGAAGATTGACGCGGCGGGTATGGCCGAGCAAGCCCAGGAAGCGGCCGACAAAGAATTGGAACGACTGGCCGAAATGAATCCTTCATCGGCCGAATATACCGTCAGCCGTACCTATCTCGACTGGTTGACCGATGTTCCCTGGCAGAAATCAACTGATGATATGCTTGATATCCGCAAAGCACGCAAAATCCTTGACGAAGATCATTTCGATCTGGATAAAGTCAAAGAACGGATAATTGAATTTCTGGCGGTGCGGCGATTGAATCCGGATATCAAGGGACCGATTCTGTGTTTTGTCGGTCCTCCCGGAGTAGGAAAAACATCGCTGGGACGTTCGATTGCCCGGGCTATGGGGCGTGAGTTTTATCGTTTGTCTCTGGGCGGTATGCGTGATGAAGCTGAAATTCGCGGTCATCGCCGGACATATATTGGTGCCATGCCGGGACGGGTAATTCAGGGATTGAAACGAGTCAAATCGAATAATCCGGTTTTTATGCTCGATGAGATTGATAAGCTGGGCAGTGACTTCCGGGGCGATCCGGCGTCGGCTCTTTTGGAGGTTTTAGATCCCGAGCAGAATTTTAGTTTTTCCGACCATTATCTCGAGGTTGATTTTGACCTGTCGCATGTCATGTTCATCACGACCGCCAATATGCTCGATCCGATTCCAGGCGTATTGCGCGACCGCATGGAAATCATCCGCATTCCCGGTTACACCGATTTGGAAAAGAAGGAGATTTTCAAACGGCATTTACTTCCCAAACAGCTTGAAAATCATGGTTTAAATTCGACCCACATCTCGTTTCACAAAGACGCCATTATCAAAATGATAAATGAGTACACGCGGGAAGCCGGACTGCGAAATCTCGAACGCGAACTGGCTAACGTCTGCCGAAAAGTCGCCACCAAAGTCGCGGGAGGAAGCCGCAAGAAATATGTTATCACCGGCATAGAACTCAACAAGTATCTCGGTCCGCCCAGATTCACATCCGATACCAAATTCAGCAAAGATCGCATCGGCGAAGTCGCCGCGTTGGCCTGGACGCCGTTTGGCGGCGAGGTTCTCAAAATCGAGGCGACAGCTATGCCGGGCAAAAAGAGCCTGACCCTGACCGGACAGTTGGGTGAGGTTATGAAAGAATCGGTTCAAGCGGCGTTGTCGTTTGTGCGCTCTTTAACGAACGGCATGAATATCTCCGTCGATTATTTTGACACCCATGAGATTCATGTTCACGTTCCTTCCGGCGCAACTCCCAAAGACGGCCCGTCGGCCGGAATCGCGATGGCGGCGGCTCTGGCGTCTTTGGCGACCGGACGGCGAGTCAAAGACAAACTGGCTATGACCGGCGAGATTACTTTGCGAGGGCAGGTTTTGCCTATCGGCGGATTGAAAGAAAAACTCCTGGCCGCCTACCGCTATGGCATCAAAACGGTTATATTGCCGCGCGACAATAAAAAGGATATGGTGGAAATACCTCCGGAATTGAAAAAAGGATTGAAATTTAAATACATGGATGACACTCATGACGTGTTGAAATTCGCGTTGGAGCCCAGGAAAAAAACGGCATGAAGCTGGTCAATGCCGAAGAAATGCGCGCCGTTGACGGCCGCGCCATAAATGAACGGAATATCCCCTCGCTGGAGTTGATGGAAAACGCCGGGCGGGGGATTTTTCCTTATATTAAAGAAAATATCCTGACGCAATTCGATGATCCGAAGATTTGCGTTATTTGCGGACGAGGCAATAACGGCGGCGACGGATTTGTCGTCGGCCGTTATCTAATTGAGGAAAATATAGCGTGCGACTTTGTCCTGATAGGAACCGATGAAAAACTGTCGAAAGATTGCCGGGCGAATTATAATAAGATTGTTGGAGACGGAAAATCAGTAATCCAATTGAATAAAATATCCGAACTGCCTGATTTGACGCAGTACGATATAATTATCGACGCCATATTCGGCACCGGATTTTCGGGAGTACCGCGCGGAATTACCGCCGAAGTCATTGATAAAATCAACGAGGCCGAAAAATTTGTAGTCGCGGTTGATGCTCCTTCGGGACTGGATGTCTCGACCGGGCAGGCTGAATCTGAAGCGGTGATGGCAGAAGTAACGACGACACTGGCCTTGCCCAAACCGGGATTGTTTGTCTCGCCGGGTCGGGAATTCGCCGGAGCGATAACGGTTATTCCGATCGGTATTCCCAATGAAGTGGTCGAGTCGTTCGATTACAAAACCAACCTGATAACCGGCGAGATGGTTTCGATGACTTTGCCGACCCCCAAACCGAACGGTCACAAAGGAGATTTTGGAAAAGTCTTTATCATAGCCGGTTCGCCGGGCATGACCGGTGCGGCTGTTCTGGCCGGGAACGCCGCCGCTCGATCGGGTTCGGGAATGGTGACGGTCGGTGTACCGTCCGGATTGAATCATATAATCGAATCCAAGCTGACCGAAGTTATGAGCTATCCTCTGCCGGAACTAAAAAAGCGGCAAGTACTTGGTCTTCGGGCGCGAGGTGAGATAAAAAGATTAATGGCCGAGAGGGATGCCGTCGCAATCGGTCCCGGACTCGGACGGCATCACGAAACAATCGAGCTGGTACGCAGGCTGATTGGCGATCTGGAAATACCGGCGGTCATTGACGCCGACGGTTTGTATCCGTTATCGGGCGATGAATCGCCGCTATTGTCGCCTCATGCGCCGCTGGTTTTGACGCCGCATCCGGTTGAGTTCGCTCGTTTGACCGGCGAGACGCCCGATGAAAATCCGATTAATAATTATGAATTGATAACAAAGTACGCCAAAATATTCGACTCGGTGATAGCCCTGAAAGGCTCGCCGACGATTGTCGCTTCACCTGAGGGGCAGATATTTATGAACCCGACCGGAAATTACGGGATGGCCACCGGAGGGTCGGGCGATGTTTTGACTGGCATCATCGTCGCGCTTCTTGGTCAGCAATTATCGCCACTGGAAGCGGCTCTGTGCGGCGTATTCATTCACGGCTTCTCCGGCGACATCGCCATTGGCGACATCAATCCCCGAAGTTTATTAGCCGGCGATCTCATCGACTACCTCCCCTCCGCCTTCGATGCGCTTGAGGTGTGAGGGTGACCGCGGAAGAATTAAAAGATTTACTCAAAAAAATTGATGAATTAGAAAAAGTCTTTATAAAATGTAGAGCCTTATTTCCAAGTATGCATGAAAGTTGTATCGGTAAGACACGGATTCAAACTGCGGTCCATTATCGACAAAAACTGGGTCAGAATGTTTTCATAGATTTTGGCAGAAAAATAAAACAAGCGGATAGAGATGACTTTTCAAGAATCGGGCATTATTTAAACGAAAACGTCCTCTTTAGACTTGCATCGATTTTGGAATACCACAGAATATGCTTTGGATCAATTGATATTGATCATGAGACAGATGGTTGGGAGGCTGTAGATTTAATTAGACGAATTAGGAATGTCATTGGCCATACGCTCGGCGAATATGATTCGAATAAACCGAAACACCGAATAATAATTGATAGGATAAATTCAATAAGTGGGGAAAATCATGATCCGGATAAAATCATAGCATTCCCATTATCTATTGATACAGTAGTTGATAAGACATTTGATGGTTGTATTAAATACATCAAGGCAAAGTACGATACCAAACCATGACCCCACACCCGCCTCGATTCAAAAACCGATTACCAGATTACAATTATTCGCGGGACGGATTTTATTTCGTCACAATTTGTACCAAAAAACACAACAAATGCTTTGGCAAAATCGCAAACGGGAAAATGCACCTAAACGAATTTGGAAAAATAGTATAACAACGGTGGCTGTGGATGGCAAATCATTTTGATTTTATACAATTGGATGAATTCTGCATCATGCCAAATCACGTACATGGGATCATCATCATAAACCACGGCAACAGCGTAGCGACAACTCTAGAGTTGTCGCTACACAGACAATCTCAAACTGATAAGCAAAGGCGGAATAACTTATTGTCCAAAGCCATAGCAGCATTCAAAACCACAGCCTCAAAATATATTCATAAAGCCGGATACGCTGACTTTGCATGGAAACGGTCATTTCATGACCATGTTATTCGCGACGAAAAATCATTATTTGAAATCCGTGAATATATCCAGAACAATCCCCTGAAATGGGAATTGGATAAATATAATTTAGGATAAATTTGGATTCCCGCATAGATCATTTACAATTCCCCGACAATCTCAACACTATTTCCGAATTCACCATATTATATACTATGAAAACGACTAAACCTGACAACGCTTACGACTGCCCGACAGCCAAAAACAAGCCTTTGCCTGTCGTAATCACCACCGAGTTGATATGACCAAAAACGTTAATCTGAGGAAACAAACCCATTTTCTCGTTAGATGTGGACATCTGCCATGTATAGAAATATCAGGACAACTCGAGAGTTGTCCCTACAAAGTGATTTGGCTGAAACCCGTTGGGATTCATCCTTTGTACTCAACTTTTTCCAAAATCAGGCTTGACAAATATAGAGTCTTATTTATATTTTATGCGTACTGAATATCTCCGCCGCCTCACAGATGAATAAATTAGAACAAAAAGGAGCTTTTATTATTTAAACAGCTATTGATAACGAAATATTCATAATTTATTTTTTGCAGAGGCTGGTAATGGACGTCTCAAACAAACGCGGGGAAATGCTCCTGATAGTCGTATTTTTGCTCTTTTATGTAATCGTTGTTTTACGCAACGCCTGGACATGCGATGACGCCTATATTTCGTTCCGGGTCGTCGATAATTTCGTAAATGGGTATGGACTGCGCTGGAATATCGCCGAGCGGGTGCAGGCGTATACCAATCCACTATGGGTGTTTGTCCTGTCGCCGGTTTATATGATAACGAGGAATATGTATTTTACGGCGATAGGGGTGTCGGTTTTGATGTCCACAGCCGCGGTCGCCTTGCTGGCGTTTAAAGTTGCCCGGGGGTATATTATTGCCTGTGTTGGTATTTTGGGATTAATTTTATCAAACGCATTTATAGATTATTCTACTTCAGGACTTGAAAATCCGCTATCGTTTTTATTATTGGCTTTATTTTTGATTTTTTATCTTAAACAGGAAAATAGCGAAGAGAAAATACTGTATATATCGATAATCGCATCCTTGGCCGCAGTTAATCGCCTTGATACAATCCTTTTATATCTGCCTGCCATAATTTATATGTTTTGGCAATTTAGGAACAAGAAAGCGCTATTAAATATTATGATTGGATTCTCACCCTTGATAATATGGGAAGTATTTTCAATTATTTATTACGGTTTTCCTTTCCCCAATACGGCTTACGCAAAATTGAACACCGGTATATCGGTAAGCATAATGTCTAAACAGGGATTTTGTTATTTTGCAAATTCATTAAATGTTGACCCAATAACGATTTTTATAATTGGATTGGGTTTAATCATTCCTTTGGTAACACGCGATAAAAAACACGCTATGCTGATGCTGGGTTTATTCCTATATCTTTTGTACATTGTGCGTATTGGCGGATGTTTTATGGCTGGGCGACATTTTGCTATCCCAATATTCTTGGCAACGTCAATTATCATGATTTCTTTCGCGCATTTTAAGTTAGTTTTTATAGGGATATTGGCTGGTATATCCCTATTGCTAGGATTGACTTCTGATTACTCTCCGATTTTTACAAGGTACAATCAAGGATACAATGACAAATCCGTATCTTTTCCAAATTCGATCACGGATGAGAGAAAATTTTATTTTCAAAGTTCCGGTTTGATAAATTACAATAGAAATTCGCAATACTGGCCCAATCATGGCTGGGTATATGAAGGATTGGGAGTAAAAGCTGAAAGAAAGAAAGTATATGTAGCCGCATGTATTGGTTTTCTTGGTTTTAACGCCGGTCCGGAAGTTCATATAATTGATTTAAACGCATTAGCTGATCCACTTTTGGCCAGCGTTCCAACTTATAACAGATATAAACCGTCAATAGGACATTTCGCTCGAAATGCCCCCGGTGGGTATCAAGAAAGCATAATGACTGGTGAAAACTTACTTAGCGATAGCAGTCTTGCCAAATATTACAATAAACTTAAATGTCTAATTATGGAGGATATCTGGTCTTTTGAGCGATTTAAGGAAATTTATAAGATGAATATGGGCGTCTATGATTATTTAATCGATGAATATATAAATGCTGATATCGTGCATTTTGATTTTTCAGCCGTCAATTCCATAAAAGAGGAAGGATTGGTTTGGAACGCACCAGGCAATATAGTAATTCAAAATACTGCCATTGAAATTGACTTTCCTGCCGTACAAAACAAACAATGCATCGAAGTCAGCAGAGATAATAATGATGAATACATCTTTGAGTTTTTGATAGAAAGTTCTTGCATTTACACGCATATTTTATCACCGGACGGTCGCCGTATGGAAGGATTAGCCATTGCCCAAATAGAAGTTCCAGCTCATGTAGCAAATAAAGGATTTGACGCAATTAGAATTTCACCTGGAATTGGTGACGGCATGCATAGTATTGGGCATATTCGCTTTATTGAGAATGAGTAAATAAGTTCGGGAATGGCTGTGTCGGGATAAAATCATCCCCCGGTTTTATATAAAGTTCTTCCAATAATTGACTTTCTTTCCGTCTCGATATATTTTGCCTGCCATGTCGGAACAAAAGCTATCCAGTCCGAAAATAAATAGGGCCTTCTTTATTATTGTTTCCCTGCTTCTCGTCATATATGCCGTGATGCTTGTCCGAACCGCCTGGGCATATGATGATGTTTATATTACTCTAAGGACAATAGACAATTTTGTAAATGGGTACGGTCTCACCTGGAATGTTTCTGAACGAGTGCAGGCATACACGCATCCTCTTTGGATGTTTTTAATTGCATCTATCTATGTTCTTACGCACGAATCGTTTTTGACGGTAATATTTTTGTCAATGGTAGTTTCTCTCGCGGCGATGGTTGTATATGTTTTGGGGTTTGCGGATAAAAACCGGGCGGTCATAGCCGGATTATTAATTCTCATAATGTCAAAATTCTATGTTGATTTTTCGACATCAGGGTTTGAAAATCCATTGACTCATCTATTGGCGATATTATTCGCTGTCGTTTTTCTTAAACGTCAAGCCAGCTTGAGCACTTTATTTTATTTGTCGTTATTGGCATCGTTGAGCCTCCTCAATCGCATGGATACGGCTCTTCTTTTTGCTCCGGCACTATTATACTCATTCTGGCAAATACGTTCAGTCCGAGCCATTGGTGTGCTTGTTTCGGGAATGATGCCATTTATTCTGTGGGAAGTGTTTTCCCTTTGGTATTATGGCTCATTGGTTCCCAATACTGCCCTTGCTAAATTAAATAACGGAATTTCTCACTGGGATCTTTTGGCGCAAGGGGCGCACTATCTCGAAGGAGCCTTTCGGGGTGATCGGGTTTTGGTGCTTACAATTTTCACTGTAATAGGCCTAACTTTATGGCGGCGCGGTCCAACGGGATGGCCTTTGGCGGCGGGTGTGTTGGGTTATATTTTATATGTAGTGTATATCGGCGGATGTTTTATCGGCGGCCGATTCTTCACAGCTCCTTTATTATTAAGCGTAATTCTCCTGACTCAATATGAAAAATTATTTTCGGGAAGAAAAATCTATTATGTGGCCGGCCTGACAATTGTACTGGGTTTGACGATTAACGGACCGCCTTTATTAAGCGGTCGTGATTTTGGGAGTGATCCCGGGGCATGGGGGTTCGGCTACGAGATAGAGGATTCTCGATTATTGGTATTTCAAAGTAACGGACTTTGCAATAATTTGGGATGGCAGAAAGAGCCATCGCATTATTGGGTTGAAAATGGCCGCCGTTATCGTGAATTGAAAATTCCGATTGCCAAAGAAGGAGGCATTGGATTTGTCGGCTATTATGGCGGTCGGGGAACACATATTATTGACTTCCTGGCTCTGGCCGATCCGCTTTTGGCGCGGTTACCGGCCCTAAAAAAGAACAGTTGGCGTCCGGGCCATTTTCGGAGAGCTATCCCCGAAGGATACCCCGAGACGGTTGAACAAAATAAAAATCTCATCAAGGATCCCTGGTTGGCCGCTTATTATGATACACTCAGTCTTATCATCAAAGAACCGTTGTTTTCTCCGGGGAGATTATCGGCGATTTGTAAATTGAATTTGGGTGGATTTGATTATTTGTTGGAAAAAGCGGAACCCCAAATCCAGAGCATTTTATTCAATGATATAAACAGGCCGCTTCCGAGAGGAATTGAGTGGTGGCATCCTGATGTTACAGTAGTGCCCGAAGATGGTATTTTAATCAAACTCCAACATCCTGTTAATTTTGAAAAAATTGAGATTAGTTTCGACAGCAATGATGATTATTTGATAAGCTATAAACTGGGTGATAAAATTATCGGAGAATCTCGGCTGTGGAATGAAAATACCGAATCGACGGGCCTAATTTATAAAACTATTGATGTCCCGAACGATATTTATTCTGTTGGTTACGACGCCATAAAATTTTTACCGAATGGGTCTAAAGGAGATTGTGCTTTGGGGCACATCTCGTTCGAAACATCGGGAGAGTAATACCTTTTATATTCGCCGCAAAAATAATTTTGACGTTGTGATTTGACAATCTGAAATTCCTGCGCTATTTTGGTTTCCGTAAATGAAAGCAATATATCTTTGGGAGGATAGATTATGGCTGATAATGTCCGCATAGAAAAAGATACGATGGGCGAAGTGCAGGTACCCGCCGATAAGTATTGGGGCGCGCAAACCCAGCGCTCACTTATGAATTTCAAAATCGGGTTTGATCGGATGCCGCGCGAAATCATCCGGGCGTTCGGAATCCTCAAAAAAGGAGCGGCTCTGGCTAACTGCGAACTGGGAGTTTTACCTAAGGACAAGACTGATATGATATGCCAGGCGGCAGATGAAGTCATTGCAGGAAAGCTCGATGATAATTTTCCGCTGGTGGTGTGGCAGACCGGGTCGGGAACGCAGTCGAATATGAATTCCAATGAAGTTATCGCCAACCGCGCCATTGAAATCGCCGGCGGAACGATCGGTTCCAAGGATCCGATTCATCCCAACGATGATGTCAACAAGAGCCAATCGTCCAACGATGTCTTTCCGACAGCAATGCATATCGCCGCGACTGAGGAAGTTACTCATACTCTTCTGCCGGCCCTGGAAAAACTCCACGCGACTCTCAAGGAAAAAGAGGAAGCGTATAAAGATATCGTCAAAGTCGGCCGGACGCATTTGATGGATGCCGTGCCGCTGACTCTGGGTCAGGAGTTTTCCGGATATCGGCAGCAGGCTGAAAATGCCATCGCGCGAATCAAAGAGTCGCTCAAGTATCTCAAAGAGCTGGCTCAGGGCGGAACGGCGGTCGGGACCGGACTTAATACGCATCCTGAATTCGCCATCAAAGTCGCCGAAAAAATCTCAGAGTTGACCGGGATTGATTTTGTAACGGCACCGAATAAATTCGAGGCGTTGGCGGCTCATGACGCGATTGTCTATGCTCACGGCGCGCTCAAGACGCTGGCCTGTTCGCTGATGAAGCTGGCCAACGATACTCGCTGGTTGGGTTCCGGGCCGCGCTGCGGTATCGGCGAATTGATTCTGCCAGCCAATGAACCGGGCTCGTCGATTATGCCGGGCAAGGTCAACCCGACCCAATCGGAAGCGATGACGATGGTTTGCGCTCAGGTGATGGGCAACGATGTGGCGATTAATATCGGAGGCAGTTCGGGCAATTTCGAGTTGAACGTCTTCAAACCGGTCATGATTCATAATTTTCTGCATTCGGTCAGAACCCTTTCAGGTACAATAAACTGCTTTATTGAAAAATGCCTGGCCGGGCTGGAGCCGAACCTGCCGATAATCGACAAGCTCAAAGCCAATACCCTGATGCTGGTGACGGCTCTCAATCCGCATATCGGGTATGACAATGCCGCCAGGATAGCCAAAAAGGCTCACGCTGATGGCTCGACCCTTAAAGAAGTGGCGGTAGAGCTGGGGTTATTGACAGCCGAGGAATTCGACGAGAAGGTAAGGCCAGAGGATATGGTAAGACCGAAGAGGGGATGAACCCTCTTTTTGGCTGTCGCGCGATCAAGTAAGAAAGAAAATGAATATCCGAGCGGCCTGAAAGTGCCGCTCGGTTATTCAATTTTCAAATTTGACAATACAGCAGCGGCATTTTGATTGTCGGGATTCAACTCCAGTGATTTTTTGTAATTTACTATGGCGTTGGCGGTATCCCCTTTAGCCAATAAGGCTTCTCCGTAGCTGTCGTAGGCGTTGAAGGAGTTGGGGTGCAGGATTATATTTAATTTGAAAAATCCCGCCGCTTCATTAACCTTTCCAGACAAAAGCCGCTCATAGCCAAATTGATTCAGCCGAAATTCATCGATGTGAAAATCATCAGGATTGAAGTTACCGCCTGCGAAGTTTGTTTCAATATAGGCATCGATACCGTATAGTTCGACAAAATCAAAGAAAGATTTTTCAGCATAAAAATTCCTGACTAAATCGATGAACTGATCGGGTTGTTCCATATGAGCCAGATGCCCGGCATTTCTTAATACTATTCTCTTTGAATTAGGGATACCAGCATCAATTACGCCTGCGTGAGCATGAACATCAGGGATGTCATACTCTCCAATGACTAAAAGAGCGGGGACACTTATTATTGAAAGATTTGCCGCCGCGCTTACCTGAGAATTTTGGACCAGCCCATTGTTTGCTCTGTCAAGGTTGTGGGGATTGGCCTTGATTAATTTATCAGCATATTGCCGGGCCTGCCGATTTTCCTCGAATATGGAGTAGGGATCGATATTATACCAAAAATTGCGAAATTCTTCGGTATTATCAAATGATGGCAGATTAAAATGTCCGCCCCTGGTAAAAAAATGCTGGCCGAAACCGTATCCGCTGACAACAGCGCCGACCAGAACCAATGAAGATACTCTTTCCGGATAGGCCAGGGCAAAATCGATAGAAAGCCGGCCTCCGGCCGAACAGCCTATCAAATTGGCTCTATCAATATTTAATTGCTTGAAAACCGCGAGTAAATCCTCAATTTGAGAAAATGGCTTTGTCGGCTTGCTTGAAAGGCCATAACCCCTGCGGTCGTAGCGGATGACGGTATAATTTTGCGAAAAATATCCAAATTGAAAATCATATGTTTCACGGTGCAAAATACCATCGTGAATGAAGATAATTGGTTCTCCTTTGCCGGATTTTTCAAAAAATAATTGCCCGCCCTCAACCTGTATAAAGCCGCTGTCGGTTATATTAAATTTGGGTCTCATCCATTCATTGTCCTGCGCCCAAAGATGGCCTTCGGTAAAAATAATTAATAGTAATGGCAGGCCCCAAATTAGAATCCACCTCATTTGATCGTTGGTAATAGGTTGAATCTTATTCATCTTCCACTCCCCAATATATGAATCTTCACAAATTGAATGCTTTGATTTTGCCGAACCAATATTTATCTTTTGCATTAATTACTTTATGACGTAGAACAAACCCCGGATGTTCAGTGTGCAATTTATTCTAAAATTTCGAAATTAATCTGATTGAAAAAAGAATAAACTAGTTATGCAAATTATTTGTCACCCTTTTTGAATCCCGTCTTCTCAATCATTAATTTTTTTTGCAACAAAATTGAATCTTTCAGCGTCATAAAGATATGTTCTGGAAAACAAAAGAAATATGAAGGAAAATTTATGAAGTGGCTTTCGCGAAAAGAAGAATTTGTCATGCTGGCTGTCAAAGCTTTGGGCGAAGACGCATATGGCGTGAGTATCAAGCTGTTTTTGGACCGGGCGACCGGTAAAAGATGGTCAATCGGGGCAACTTATGACGTTCTCGACCGGCTTATGAGAAAAAAATGTCTATCATCCAAGACTTCTGGGCCGACTCCGGAGCGAGGCGGAAAGAGTAAACGGCTTTATCTTATTACCGATCAGGGACAGCAGGCCCTCATCGAACTTCGTGAAATGCAGAAGGCAATGCAAATGAAAGCGTTGAAACCGGTTTTAAAAACGGGTGATATGGGATGAATATGCACCACTCGAATCCTCCCCGGTTGCCAATGCGGATTCTGCAGTTTTTCGCCCGGTTTGAAGATTTTCGCTTCATTGCCGGTGATTTTGAGGAGATGTATCAGTCGATTGCACGACGGCAATCAATTAGGTCGGCTAAGTTTTGGTTGTATCTTGAATTGATCTGTTCAATACCGGGATTTATAAAAACATCAATTTACTGGAGTGTTATTATGTTTAGAAGCTACTTGATAGTTGCTTTTCGGAATATCAGAAAATACAAGGGATATACGTTCATCAATGTGGCTGGCCTGGCCATTGGATTGGCCTGTTGTATGCTGATAAGCCTCTGGATATTGAATGCCATGAGTTTCGATAAGTTTTATCCTGAAGTCAATCAAATCCATAGAGTGATGGTTGAAAATGCTAACTCAACTCCGAATTTGCTGGGTCCGGCGCTCCAGGATGAAATTGCCGAGGTTCAATATGCCACGAGAATCGAATGGACCCATTCGGCACTTCTAAAAAGTGAAGATCATATGGCATATGAGTGGTGCCTTGCGGCCGATTCTACATTTTTTGATATTTTTGGATATAGATTTTTGGTGGGAGATTCTAAAACAGCTCTTCAAACTCCGAATTCAATTGTCTTGGCCAAAGATGTCGCCGAAAAATATTTCCCCAAGCAGGATGCTATTGGCCAATCGCTATCGTGGAATAATAATCGAATATTTACTGTCACCGGCGTTATCGAAAACGTTCCTCAAAATTCTATTCTTCAATTTGATATGGTTGTCTCGATTGATAATATAACGCTATATTTTAAAGAGCGGGGAATGGACTATATGTCATGGGACTGGTGGAGCGCAAGTACTTATGTTAAGGTATGGGATGGAGTGACAACTCAACAACTAAATGATAAATTATCGAACTTCTTAATCCCCGATGGAAATGAAGTTATAAATTTTTATTCAATCAATATCGCAAACTTGTACCGCCATCTTACAGATATTGATGGCTATATAGCTGTATTTTCCGCCGTTGCAATCATTATTCTGATTATGGCCTGTATTAACTTCATTAATCTGACAACTGCTCGAACCGGAACACGGGCCAAAGAAACCGGGATAAGAAAAGTAGTGGGAGCGTACAGGAGTAGTCTGATATTTCAATATTTCGGCGAATCATTTATTTTGACCTTCTCAAGTCTGTTAATCGCTTTGGGTATACTATACCTGGCTCTTCCGGCTTTGAATTCAATACATGTATTTAATCTGTCCTTGGATATGTTATATAGCTCCCAAATGATTATAATAATGATAGTCACCACTATTCTGACGGCGATACTTGCCGGGTTATATCCGGCAATGGTGTTGTCCGGTTTTAAGCCCGTGGCGGTTCTAAAAAACGATTTTAAAACCGGCCGGTGGGGATCCCTGTTAAGGAAATCTCTGGTTGTAACACAATTCTTTCTTTCAATAGTCTTAATAATTGGTACCATCATCGTTTACTCGCAAGTTGATTATTTTAAGAGCAAGGATGCGGGGTACAATAAGGAACATGTGGTAAATATTATTTTAAGAAGCGGCAACCGGGAAAATTATGAACTGTTAAAGAGCGAATTAGCCAAAGATCCTTCAATTTTGGCGGTAACCGGTAGTACCGTAGGGATGCCATATTGGAGATGGACAACCGGAGCAGCCAATTGGGAAGGAAAATTAGAAAGTGACGTAGAGGTTGCGGTCAACAAGATTGATTTTAATTTCATCAAAACTTTTCAAATAGAAATAACAGAAGGGCGGGATTTTAGCAGAGATATTACCTCAGATTCCAAGAGTGCATATTTAATCAATCAGAAAATGGCCGATTTGATGGGTTTAGATCCTATAATCGGTACCAATCTCAGCATGTGGGGTGATGAGGGTAAAATAATTGGCGTCATAGAAGATTTTCATTTCAGACCCCTGCAAACCACAATACAGCCGCTTGTTCTTTTGTTGAGACCGAATGACGTGAACATCCTATATACCAGAATTCAGTCCGGGAATATCCCTGCGTCAATTGATTTTATTAAAACTACCTGGGAAAAAATAAATCCTGATTATCCCTTTGAATATCAATTTCTTGATCAACAATTTAACGTCAGTTATCGTAGTATTGAACGAATTGGAAAATTGATTGGGATTTTTTCGTCTTTAGCCATATTTATCGGATGCCTGGGACTTTTCGGATTGGCTTCTTTTACCGCGGAACAACGGACCAAGGAGATCGGCATAAGAAAGGTTTTGGGAGCATCAGTAGCAGGTATCGTGCAGATGATATCCCGTGAGTTTGTAGTACTCGTAACCATTGCCAATGTTCTGGCCTGGCCGTTAGCCTGGTACGTTATGAATCTCTGGCTGGAAGATTTTGCCTATCGCGTCGAAATCACATGGATGGTTTTTCTTCTGGTGGGGGGTTTTTCACTCATTATCGCGCTCTTAACCGTTAGCTATCAGGCAATAAGGGCCGCTCACGCTAATCCGGTCGATGCCATAAAATGCGAATGATAAATTATTCATTTTACATTGGAGTTTTTCTGTAGTAGTTTTCAATTTGGTGTTCGCCAGCGGACAGTTTTGTCTCAAGATTGGACACCTGCTGTATTTGTCGAATAGCTTAATTTGTTGTAGTGTAATGCCTTAATGTTTTTGGCATTATTATTGCTTTATTTTATCCTAAGAATAGAATGACAGATTTTATCGTAGCAAATAATTTTTCTTAAAATTGCTCTTCCGGGAGTGTAATTATGTTTGGAAACTATCTGAAAGTCGCATTTCGAAATATCAAAAAGTACAAAGGCTATACTTTCATCAATGTAACCGGTTTGGCAATCGGCCTGGCTTGTTGCCTGTTGATTAGTCTCTGGATTCTGGATGAACTTAATTATGACAAGCAATACCCTGATGTCGAAAATATTTATTCTGTCCTATTTAATGAAGAACCCTATACACCAAATGCCCTGGCTCCTTATCTTCAGGAAGCTGCCCCGGAAGTGGAATTTGCGGCTCGGACAGCCAGCAAAAGAAAACTTTTGGTTAGCAGTAGTTCATTGCAGTCGTATGAAGAAATCTTCATCGTCGATCCTTCAATAATTGATGTTTTTTCTTTTGAATTTATTAGCGGTAATCCGCAGTATGCATTCAATGCCATAAATTCAATCGTCCTCACTCAACATACAGCTACTAAATTTTTTCCGGAAGGAGATGCAGTCGATCAAACTCTATTGATTGATAAAGATGAATTTATAGTAACCGGAGTGGTCGAGAATCAACCCCACAATTCAAGCCTGCAATTTGATATGCTTCGTTCCATCGACTATGATTCTCAGCTATCTGGGGATGATGAGAAATATTATGGAGCTTGGAAGGCGGTAGGGACCAGAACATATATAAAAACAAAACCGGGAACCAATCTTGCGGCGCTAACAGAAAAATATACCAATTTAATTCAAGAGTACTTTAAGGAGGACCAAGAGGCAAAACTATCAGCAATAAATATCTCCGAACTGTATTTTAAATTTTCCAATACTAAAAAAGGCGTAACGATATTTTCCGGAATTGCGCTGGCAATATTAATTATGGCCTGTATCAATTTCATCAATCTGTCAACGGCTCGAAGCTCTAAACGAGCTAAAGAAACCGGAATGCGGAAGATTATCGGCGCCAATCGCGGCGAATTAATCGCCCAGTTTCTTGGCGAATCATTTCTATTAACAATGATTGGATTCATCATCGCCATATTGATTGTACAATTAGTGTTACCGGTCTTTAATACTTTCTTTAATCTCCACTTATCTTTAGGAGTATTAAATAGTGGGATTTTCATCTTATTGGCTTCCGGAATTTTGATTCTTACGGCAATTGCGGCGGGAATTTATCCGGCAATTCTATTATCTCGCTTTAATCCGATCCAGGCAATAAAAGGTGAATCGGAAACTGGCCATAGAAAATTCAATCTGCGCCGAATATTGGTAGTAATACAATTTGCCATGGCAGTTTTTTTAATCGCCGGTACCGCAGTTATTTACACCCAGATAAATCATATAAAATCCTGGGATATCGGGTACAATAAAGAGCATGTTTTGACTATTGATCTTAAGGGCGAAGGCAGAGATCACTTTCACGTCCTCAAAAATGAATTTCTAAAAAATCCGGAAATTTTATCCGTAGCGGGAAGCGTTAGGTCTCTTCCTTATTGGAGCATGTACACAACGGCAAAATGGGATGGACTTAAAAATGAGGACGGAGAAGATGTATCAATGAATTTCTCCGGATATGACTTTGCCAAAACTTATGGAATTACAATGATAGAAGGCCGCGACTTCGATAAGGAGCATACGACCGATTTAAAGCAAGGATGCATCGTTAACGAAAGTCTCGCTAAACTTATGAGCCAAGATCAGAGCTTGGGCGCCAATATTGATATTTGGGGTTCGGAGAAAAAAATAATTGGAGTATTCAAAGATTTCAATTTCCTTCCACTTGAAGAAAAAATTGAACCGTTGGCAGTAATGATGGTCAATGACGATAATTTTGCGTTCACCAAGATGCGGATTTTGGCGGCCCGAATAAGCCCTAATAATATTGCATCCTCGCTGGAACATATGCGGGAATCCTGGAAAATCGTCCTTCCCGATCATCCTTTTGAATATTCTTTTGTCGATGAGCAGTTTGACGCCAATTATAAGTCGATAGAGCAGATCAGAAATCTGGCAGGATCCTTTGGCGTTCTTGCGATATTCATTGCTTGCCTGGGCCTCTTTGGCTTGGCATCGTTTTCGGCAGAGCAACGGACTAAAGAGATCGGAATCAGAAAAGTTCTCGGAGCATCAATTCGCAACATTGTAGGATTGCTTTCC
This sequence comes from Candidatus Zixiibacteriota bacterium, assembly GCA_036480375.1. Classification (NCBI taxonomy): domain Bacteria; kingdom Pseudomonadati; phylum Candidatus Zixiibacteriota; species Candidatus Zixiibacteriota bacterium. The sequence continues at coordinate 127,480 of JAZGGI010000042.1, read as the reverse complement.
AAGGAATTCATGATTTTAGTTCTTATCGCCAACCTGATTGCATGGCCAATTTCTTGGATTATAATGCATCGTTGGCTTCAAGAGTTCGCTTATCACGTAGAAATTGAATTGGCTATTTTCTTTATTGCAGGCTTTTTTGCATTAATTATCGCCTTAATCTCGGTTGGATTTCAGGCAATTCGAGCAGCGCGAGCAAATCCGGTTGATGCTATGAAATATGAATGATACGTGAATTAGATTGAATATCAAAAAATAAATAACTATATTTCAGACCTAAACCGTAGGGGGGGTTATGCAATATGCCATCATTCTTACGTTTGATAAAGAATCCAATTCTCTATTACGAGCGGTCTGGCAAAGTATTGTCGACGTCGGTTTACCGCAGCCATTAATTGATACTAATGTGCGACCGCACATGACGCTAGGGGTTTGCGGCAGCCTTAATAAGGAACCGTTTCTGATTGAACTCGAAGAATGCGCCGTGAAATATTTGCAATTTAATATCAGGCTTTCGAGTGTCGGGTTATTTACAACCGACCAAAAAGTTATATATTATTGTGTTACTCCCACCGATTATTTAATTCAATTGCATCGAGAATTTCACAATATGTTCTCAAATTTCGCGGATGGTCTTTGGGATTATTTTCATCCCGGTATCTGGGTTCCCCATGTGACGATTTCGGAAGGATTGAAGACGGAACAAATATCTGAAGCGGTAGAAATCGTGTCTCAAATAGATTTCCCGCTTGTCTGTCGCGTTGAGGAGATTGTTCTGGTTGATGTAAAGCAACTGGAAGAAATTAATGCATATAAATTGGCGGGGGAGTGATTTTCCTTGTGCCCTAACCACCTTATCGAGTAGAAGTCAATGTATTACCTTCCTAATTTGAATTTCCCGGCCTGAATTTTTCGATAATTTTGGCATCAACCCAGTAGAGAGTTGCGTAGCCGTTTTCCGGCGAGCGGTAGAGCTCGATGTATTCATCATAATTTTTGTTTTTGAATGATTCGGAATTGACAGGGCGATAGCTGGAGAAAAATATATATTTACCATCGGGCGACAAGCAGGGATCGAATTCGCTGGCGGACGAATTCACTTCATTTCCCAATATAATCGGGCTTGACCAACTCTCATCATCATTTTTAAAGCTGACAAATATATCATTATTGTACGAGCTTGTAAGGCGATTGGAATAAAACAGGATAAAGCTTTCATCCGGAGCTATCGCGGGATGACCTTCGACTCCCCGCGAATTGATCTCTGTCAAATTTTCCGGCGGCAAATATTGTCCATTTTCGAAGCGTGATAAATAAATATCGAATTGGCGAGCCTGATCATAATCAGCCTGAATATACATATTTCCGTTGGGCGCAATCGATCCGATACCTTCGATTCCTGACGTATTCAGAGGTGCGTCCATGATGATAGGTTCCGACCATCCTTCATTGGTTTTTTTAACATACCAGATATTGTGTAATTTAAGAGTTGTATCATTGGGAGCCGGGCGATTGGAGGTAAAGTACATTCCTTTGCCGTCATGGGAAAACGCTACCGATATGTCTTTATACTCGCCCGACCAGGGAAGAATTTCGGGTGAACCCCAGACGCCGTTTTTTTCTTTAATTGTAACAATGGCATAGTGAGAATAATTTTTATCCGTCATGATATAAAACAGTTCATCACTATCCGATGAGAAGGCCGCACCCAACTCGTGAAATCCATGTGATACAATTCCGGGCGCGAAAACTTCAGGGATAGTATCGGGCGGTGTTTGACCCAGGTACGGACCGCGCAGTTCAGGAACTTTTTCCTGCATTGAGCAACCGTAAATGCCGAATGATAACAAAGTGATCAATAGTATTGAGACGCTTTTTAAATTCATGATTTCCTCCAAAAAATTAATTGGATTTTTATTTCGGAACCGAGTTAACCGCTGTTCTGCCTGATAATAAGAAAATAATAACTTCAGAGCCAAGAAAATCGACGGTCTATGTTGTCTTAAAAGAAATATTATAGGTTTTGCCTATGCGGGAATATGTTTGGGTAATTGACTGGGTAAATTATTCAACTGTTCGGCAGCGGTAAAGAATTGCAATTCCAGAAAATTGTTTTTAAGTTCAAATTCCAAATTATTGCATACTTGTGATTTGAGATTATAAAATAAGGTAAGAAGAAGGTGCGCAATACTTTAATAGAGAACAGGGCTTGTGGTTAAGAACAAGCCCCGAAGAAAGCCCCCTTATAATTGCATCTATTACATCTGGAACAGGTACTGTAATTTCATGAAGAATTGCTGATTATTCAATTTCCAAATTGATTCATTAACATTGGATATCTCCGGGCTGAGATAATTCACATCCGACGTTGATCCAATATAGAAGACCGAAAATGATCCTAAACGATAGGTAATCAAAGGATCAACTTCCCAGCGTTTGAATTCAAGGTAAGTTCCCGAGGCCGGGTCCGCAAGATATTCAAATTTATTAAACTGGGTTACAAGCCTTAATGACAATTGTTTGTTGACCTGCAACTGAAGACGTGAGCGGAAAATCATCTGCTCGAAAATTTCCGCACCCGATTCAAGTGAATGTATCAACGTCAATTCGTCGTTTACGATTCCGTAGGTGTCAATCCTGTCGTCATTCGTCCCTTTTAGATAATTGAAACTGGGTTCGATGGTAAGACGATCCAGCGGTTTGATATTTACAAACATGTTAAAGCGGAATTCATTATCTCTAACGCCGAATCCACGACCGATATCGCGTCCATATCTGATATTCATTCCATAGGCAAATTTATCGCTAAATCGGCTATTGGAGTTCAGGTTAACGTTCCAAAGATCCTCATACATCTGTCCCTGGTACACTTTCTCTGATTGAGAGCCGCCGATTTGAATATTGGTTTGAGCGAGATCAAGCTGAGCTTGAATATTTCCGTATATATTTCTGATTTTGTGTTCGGATTCAAAATTCCAGCGATTATACATTGCAAAAAATGGTGTAATTCTTTGAAAGCTACTATTTTTCGGATAAATAACATAGAATGAGCGAATATCCAGATTTCGATAATTGTTGTATGGATCATACCCCAGCTGGGTTCGATATGTTTTATCAACCTGGTTATAATCGACAGTGAAATTCCAGTGGCGAGCACGGCGGTGGAAACGAGTTATTAATCCAAGTCCTGAAAATGATTCGCCATCAAGTTTTAAGGTATGTTTTCCATCATTAAAAGTGCTTGTCATTTCACCATTTACTCGCGTACTGTCTAATACGAATTCTTCACTCCTATCCGATCCAAAAATCTTAGTTCTACTATGATTATCCTGTTCCGAGGTATGAGTAAGAACATATTGGCCGTCAATACTATAATTCTGACCCAGGCGAATATCGCCATCGAAAGCCGCAATGGTATTAGATCCACTGCCATCAAATCTTCGATCGCCCAAAAGAATGCCAATTTGTGATGAGCTGCCGATTGATTGTGAAAGGCGGAAGGCATTAATATAGCTCTTACCGCCATTGAACATGATATCTTCATCATCCGTTGGGATTGTATATGGTGAGTTTTCATCGATTGCGGATGTAAATCCGAAACGCAGTTTTTCTTTTCGTCCCGTCAGTTTGGACGCAAAAGATGGATCATTGACGGTACGAGTATAAAATGAATTGAATAATGTCAAAAAGATGTCGCTTCCTTCCTGGAAAAACGGGCGACGTTCAGGATAATATAAAGACATAGTCGAATTAACATCAATCTGGGCAGCGTCGGCTTCAATCTGACTAAAATCGGGATTGAGAGTAGCTTCAAATGTAACATCGGATGAAAGGGAATATTTGGCGCCCAGCGACGGCTCGCCCATAATTGGACCTTCATCAAATTGATTTTGAGGATCTCCCCTGGGAAGCTCACCGGATTGATTGGCTATAAACGATGGCAGGATTTCAAAGCCTTTCCCCGGTCGGACATCTTTGATGCCTTCGACCGTGCCCCATTGACAGGGGAAGCACTGTTCGTTGCGATCGTAAGCTGTCCAGGAATATTGATAATAACTTCCACGGGGGCGATTGCGCTGAAAATCTACTTTCCAGCTCTGGATATCCTTGCTGGGGAAGCGCATCCCCGAAAATGGAATAGCGATCTCGACCTGGTAACCGGAATCGGTAATCTGCGCCGCCGATTCCCAGATCAAATCAAAACCGATATCGGGCATTCCGACTTTGGTCCAGAGGAGGTCTTTTTGAATTCCGTATGGATTAACAAAAAATTGATAAGCCCACGAAGCCGTGCCGTAAGTATCAATTAAAAGCCCGACGGCATCATCGCTCCCGAAGCGATCGCGCTGACACATCGTGGCCCTGATGGCGTCAGGCGTATCATAGCACAAAAAAGCTATATAAAGTTTATCGTCATCATAGGTTATAAACGCTTTTGTCCGCACCTGCGGCTCGGTATTATCACCGGGAAAATTCTCGACAAAGTTGATAGTCTGGCTGGCCTCATTCCATTCCAGCATGCTGAGATTCCCATCGATTTTAATTTCACTTTTTACCTTGAAAATATCCATAGATGGCTGATAAATCGGCTCAAAGGTCGTTGAACCTTGAGCGGAACTGACCCAGAATATCATTATAATCAAAGCCAATGAAAAAATTAGAAATTGCAATATCCTGATATCTGATTTCATTACCGTGCTTTTCATAGTAAAGCTCCTTAAAAATTTTTGCCCGATTTCCCCATAAATTGGCGCCCTACCTTTTAATTTCTGTTTGAGGGTTTTGACAGATTGTGAGGGATATGACAGAAGAGTATTCTATATACGGCAAAAGTTGCCCGGGGTTCAAAAAATGGCCAAAATTCTTGTTTATTTTTTTGACCTGATATTTTTCTGAAAACTAAAATCTCAAGTCCTCCCATTAATGCTAAATGCCATATTGAATTAGGCAATTTCGCCATTGTTACAATCATGACGTTTATAGAGGCCGGATTGCTTAATAATTTTTGAATTTTCGCCCAAAGATTATTAAAAAACCCGCGAAATAAGTCTCGCGGGTTTTAATCGATTAAATATTTATGTTAATTACTTAGACTGACATTACCTTGACGGCTTCGGAACCGATCATTCCTTTTTGACAATACTTGCTGCTCATAAAATCAGCCGAATGTTTGGCTTGAATTTCTAAAGCTTCACTAATAGGACTCTCACAGGAGTTCCGAATACAATCCATGATGACTTTTCGAGCCGCCTCGGTGGCCGGATTGCCCGAATCAGTCAAACCTATATTGTTTGGGATTCCGGAAAGCGGTTTTTCTTCCGCTTTTCTGAGAGGCAAGCCATGATCGCCGCCGGAAGCGATTGACCAGGCAGTTTTAATGGCATCTTCCATTGAGCCGGCATAATCGGTCAGCCAGCCAACGGAATCTTTGGCCTTGACGAACTTACCTGTCAAAAGCATCCGCATAATTTTAGGCCAGTCATCGGATTTGGTTTTCCGAAAAGGCCAATGACAGCCTTCCATGCCCGGTACAACAGGCAGGGTAACTTCCGGCATTCCAAACTGGCTGCCTTCGTCAGCAACCAGATAATGACAATGAACCAGAAGCTCCAGCATGCCGCCCAGACATCTTTTACCGTTTAAGAAACCAACCGAAACTTTGAATTCGTTATTGAAACGCCGAGCGGTCCTGGACCAATTGGCGGAAATCTCCAAACCCTTTTCGGGATTTTTCAGAGCCGGGTAGAATTCGCTGGTATCGGCCCCGACCATCTGTGTCGCCAGATGAAAATCGCCAGTGAGAATCACCCGTTCAATCCCCTCCGCCTTCAGCCAGTCAATTGCCCGGTTTAATTCGGCGTCAACATCGCTGTTATAGCTTTCCCGGTTGATGCTGATAACTCCGACAGTGCCGTCATGCTCGGCATTAACGTAAAGCTGTTGCCAGTCGGAGTCATTCATCATATCAAATACTTCCGGATGCCATGAATCACCTTTGGCTTCCGGATGCAGAATATGATAAGCCTCGACGGTTTTAATCGCCCGCTTAGCACCGAGATCCCGGATAGCCGCCATGACTCCTTTGCGGAACTGGGCGCAAATCTCGCCGATAGCATTGATATGCGAAAAATGGGAACGGTTTTCGTGAATCAAGAGCGACGTCATCTGAATCATCGGACCGAATAGCCAATTGTGCATCCCTACAGTTTCAGCGTCATCGAGTTTCCAGTTTACGACGGGACGGAAATGGTCGAGCGGATACCAGTTCTGGCCGGTTACCGCACGCTCATTGAGCTCCGGCGTCGGCTCAAACAGGTCGCCGTAGTTTTTACTGAGATGATGTAGGCATGACCATGTCAGATAATTCGCCCCGGCGGCTCCGATAGCGTCATGCGCCCGGAACGGGTTAGGACCCATTATTTTTCTGACGAACTTATCGATTTTCCAGTATGGCATATTGGAGGCCCGATGATATCTAAGTCCCGCCAGCATCAAGCCGCAGAAGAGAACATCAAGAACAAACGACCAGTTATCGCTGACCGGCACGGGAATCATGCCAATGGCCCAGAATAATTTCGTGATAGGCGAAGCTTCGTCTTCGACAATTTCCCACATTTTGTTGATCTGATGGGGGAAGGCCGGATGCGCGATTCCGACGCCAAGTTCTGATTGCGGGAATCCTGATGTGACGGAACGAATTTGTATTTCCGGGAAGGCTTTTCGGAAAACCTGATAGTGAGCCTTTTTTATCTCAAGAATTTCCGGTATTGCCTCAAGCAAGAAGCGCGGATTCATTTCTTTAAGAGCAGATGGTAATTGTTTGCCATCATAATTTAAGCGGATGACGTTCGACATAATCTGATCGGCCTGCCCCTGCCCAAAGGCGGCTCTGAGACCCTGATATTGCACCCCGATTCCATCGGGAGCTCCAGGGAAATCGAGACAGGCGACAGGAATATTATAAGGCATTAATCGTGAGCCTAACTGCATCGTTTTTCCGGCGCCGACGATACCGTTAGCGCCGGATATGACCAACGCTCCGCGATTGCCTGAATTGCCAAATACCTGATCGACTAATTCATCGGCGCGGGCGGGCAGTTTTCCGGATTGGAATATTTCCAAAACCGAACCGAGCCCCATAGTTTCCAGAGTAGATTTTCTCATTGCTTTCATAATCATTTACCCCCGTCCGTCACTTTAAGAATGGCCGCAATACCGACATCTCCGGCGGCGCATCCGAAAATAAGCACATAACCTCCGCCCAGCATCACCGCTTCTTCCAGTGCTTCGATAGTGACCCGCATTAGGGTTGGTCCCTGGGGATGACCCCAGACGAGAGGACAACCGGTATTGTTCATTTTGTGCCAGTCATATTCGAGAACCTTGGAAAAGATGACATCATTGATGGCAAAGGGATTATGATTTTTGACGACGGTCATATCGGCCATGGTCAGTCCCGTTTTCTTCAATAGTTTTTGCACCGCCAGCGCGGGCGATTCGGGCATCAGGCTGGGGTGAGTGCGGATTTCAATTTTTCCGACAAACCTGATATCGATTTCCGGCCGCGGGCTGAGTTCTTTGGCTTTCTCCGGTGACGTAACCAGAAGCGTCGCCATGCCATCTGAGGCGTGGGTTTGGGTTCCGGCCGTAACGCCATCATCGAGTTCGAACATAGCTCTCAGGCTGTCCATAGTAACTTGCCTGACTCCCAAATCGTCATCGATAGTTCCCAAATATCGGCCCTGGACATTTAACACTTCGAGTGAGACAAGGATATTATCAAAGAATCCTGATTTTTTTGTATCGAAATATTGTTGGTAGCGATGAAAAGCCAACTCATCTATTTCGCGGCGGTCGCATTTGTATTTTCGCGACGCTTTTCCGGCGCAGGCGATCATCGCCTTTCCGGTTGCCGGATCAAATCCAAAATTATCCCAGACATCGCTGAGAGCGGCCGTTCTTTGATAAGTTCTTCTTTCGGGGAAAACTCCTACCGGAGAATCACTGGTACGATCAAAAGTCAAAACACCGACGATATCATGGGAACCGCCGTGAACTTCCGACGCGGCCAACACGATCGCCTGGAGACCGGTCGCGCAGGCCTGTTCCATATGATATCCAGGGATGCGAACGCCCATACAACTGGATACCAACGGGGCCGTCCAGAATTTCCAGTGCCAGGGAATTGTGGACCCGATGACAAGATATTCAAGTTCGCTTATGGGGACTTTCCTTAGTCCCAAGATTCGATTGGCGGCTTCACCGGCAAACTGACCGATATTTACTTCGGCCAGGGCTGACGTTTGCCAGGCGGGGAAATAGCTGCTCCCCCAGGTTCCGTAGGGAATCCTGGCATTACCGAACATCATTTTGTCGGATTTCATTATTATCCACTCCTGTATATATATTTTTTAATTATCGCGCGTATTGCAAAGTATCATCATAATCTTATGAAATTATAAGAAATGTCCTCACTTGGCAAGGGGTATGGCCGTACTTTATTGATGAATTTTAGAGAAATGTCACAAAGAGAATAAAAAAGATTTACATTTGAAAAAACACTTTTAAATTTGGTTTTTGGATTTAAGCGCCAGAACAGCTTCGAGCGCCCCGCCGCCGATGGCATTAGCCTTGTCGGATATTCGAAAACAAAATTCGCGTATTCCCCGAGGATCGATATCGCCTATCTTTTGCCCACGCTTGACTACAATACCGTTTTGTATCAAACCCCTGATTATTCCGCTGGTACCACAGGCAACCACGGTATTGCCGACTTTTCCGATCTCCTGCCCGACGTGAACCGTGTCGGTGATTTCATGATTTGAGATAAAAACGCCGTCGTCCGAAGCTCGCAGTACCCTGGCATCGCTGATGCCGTCAACGCTGGCCGGTATGCCGGTATGAGCTTGTGTCGAGCCTTCGTACAAGACTCGACCCAAATCAAAACCCCGGTTAGTCTCAATGGCAGCAAGGCAGTTTTCTCCGGCGGTAAATCCGGGACCCATACCAATCACAATCGGAGCCATACTGAGATTCGTATCGTTTTTGGATTTCATCATGCGCGCATCTATCAGGAAAAAAGGATTGAACGATTTGAGGCATTCGGCATCGGGATCAATCAAGATTGGAATGCGGCGGGACTTAACTTGTGATAATGCATCGTTTACCGATGATACCAATATCGCCGTTACGCATTCAACCGTAATCTCCTTTTGATATACGGCTTCGGCGAAACATACTTCGCGTCTGATGCATGTCGGGGAGGGTTTTTCAAACGCGACAATGTCAAAACCGGCCATGAATAGTTTTTTTATTACTCCGGACGCCATTTCCCCGGCACCGCGAATGATGATTAAATTTTGATCATGTTTGCTTGTCATCTGAAATTATCGAGCAGGAATTTTTTATTTTTACTATTTCCGCCATTATGGCCAATGCGATTTCGGCTGGCCCTTCGGCTCCGATATCAAGACCGATAGGCGAATGAATTTTACCGATTTGTTCTTTTGTAAAACCGTCCTGTTCGAGCTTGGTAAACACTTTATTAATTTTCGATTTCGAGCCGATCATTCCAAGATAGGCGAAATTTTGTTTCAAGATATTCTTCAATACCGCCAGATCGCTTTCATGTGAACTGGTAACGATGACGACATACGAAGCATCATCAATGTCGGGTAAGTTGTCGGAATAATACTCGTCTGTCAAAATTACATTTGTGTTTCTATCCAGTTTATCCAGCAATTCCCGGCGGCTATCGATGACAGTGATTGAAAATTCAAATCTTCGAGCGAGCGATGCCAGTTCTCCGCCGACATGTCCGGCGCCAAAAATTATAAGTTTATTGGGACGAGTGTTTACTTCCATATATACTTCGGCTTCCCCGCCACAATGCATACCGGTCGCATCGGGACCGTTTTTGCTAAAGCGGTATTTCTTTAATAAATAGCGATTGCAGTTCTTCAAGAGTGAGAGGCAGTCATCGATCACCTGTTTTTCAAACAATCCGCCGCCGATTGTTCCGAGTATGGAACCATCGGGGAAGACAATCATCTTGGCTCCGGTTTTCCGGGGGGAGGAGCCGGATGTGCGGACGATGGTGACAACAACGAACAGACGGCCTTCTTCCCGATTGCGGACGATTTCTTTGTAAATATCAATCATATCAAAAACGATACGAGCCCATAGCTAAAAACTCTCCAGTAATTTTTGGTAATCGCCTTCCGTATCAATATCAAGCTGCAAGGCGTCATCATTCAGTTCAAAAACATCTTCCTTATGCCGGGCAATCAGATTATCCCGTAAATTCGCGCCTTTAAATTCCAGAATCTCATCAAAAATCCGGGACGAAAAGATAATAGGATGTCCGGGGCCAGACGGGGTTTGAGTCGTTAATATCGAAGGATTATACTTTCTGAATTTATTGATTGCCTTTGATATCAAATCGCTTTTAACTCCGGGTTTATCGCCGACCATAAAAAGCGCCGCGTCGGTTTTACCGGATAAAAAGCGTAGAGCGCATTTGATCGATTCGATTCGTCCCTTATTATAATTCGCATTTCTGATAATCGATACGGTTTCGTTAATCTGCCCCATGAGCGTTTCCTCGATCAAATTGCTTTCGTATCCGGTAACGATGACAATATTATCGACACTTGATTTTATCATCTGCGCCAGTACTTCTTCGATGATCGTCTGTCCGTTGTATTCTAAAAGAAGCTTGTTGACAGGTCCCATTCTTTCGGATTTACCGGCCGCCAGAATAATTCCAGTAATTATAATCCCGACACTGCACATGATAATCATATTACCAAACGATATTGAATTGTCAAGGTGCACAGAAAAGCTCTCATGAGCGACTATACGGTTCGGGTAAGATAAATAACTTTCGAAAAACAGGAAGTCCTATTCAGAAATGCTTCAAATCAGGCGGTAGCCAATTCCTGCTCGGCCAGACTGATTCCTTCCCGCATGGCCTTCAGGTTTACTTCCTGAGTACCGGGAGGAACATTTTCCGAAATGACCTGCTCCAGCACTTCAGGTGAAATCAGATTTGAAAGCCGATTCAGATAACCCAGGATTATCATGTTGGCGATGATTTTCCGATTGAATTTCGTGAATGCGATATCAGTCGCGCTGATGGCATGTTTTTTGATATTCTCGGGTTCGTTGGCATCATCGGTTATCACGAGATCTTTATCTACAATAAGCGTCCCGCCGGGTTTTAAAAAAGGAATAAATTTTTCATAAGCGGGTTGGGCTATAGCCACCAGAATATCGAACATGGACGGTTCCAGTTCATATATGTCTTGATCGGATATAATCACATCGCCCCGGCATTCGCCGCCTCGCGATTCGCTGCCGTATGATTGATTTTGAATGGCTTTTTTGCCATCCAATGCCGCCGATTGTCCCAGTATATAACTTGACATGACAATCCCCTGTCCCCCGAATCCGGCCAACCTGATAATCAATTTTTATTCTCCTCGGCAACCTGTTTCACTATCTGATTGGTTATATTGTGCACCTGAGTAGCAAATTCCGGACGATCCCGGTCGCATAAGGTACCCACGATGATTTTATTTTCCAGTTCTTCTTCCGACATATCTTTAGCCTTGGAAAGGCGCACCGATTGGTCTTTTAGATATTTCAAGAAATCGGTCGCCTTACCCATTCCGACCCGTTTGCCGAAATTATCGGGACACTGGGAAACGATTTCCACAAAGCTAAAGCCTTTTTTGTTGATCGCTTTTTGCAATGTTCTCATTGTCTGGAAAACATGAAACGTCGTCCAGCGCGCCACGAAGCTGGCTCCGGCAGCCTGGACGAGTTCGGCAACTTTGAAAGGCGGTTCGACATTGTTGTGAGGCGTGGTTGTTGTTTTTACGCCGACCGGGGTGGTTGGGGCCACCTGCCCACCGGTCATGCCGTAGATCATGTTGTTGACCATGATAACGGTGAGGTCGATATTGCGCCGGGCGGCATGTATAAGATGATTGCCGCCGATACCCGAAATATCTCCATCACCGGCGATGATAATAACTTTCAGATCCGGCCGCATCATTTTGACGCCGGTGGCAAAAGCAATTGGTCGGCCGTGGGTGGTATGGAGAGTGTCGGCCTTGAAATACGGGCTGGGAATCCAGGCCGAACATCCGATGCCAGATACGCAGACCATTTGAGATGTATCAAGTTTCAATTCTGCAACGGCATTGGTGAAAACATTCAGGACGGTTCCACATCCGCATCCGACGCAGAAACGATGGGGGAAGATGTCCTCGCGAACGTAATCCATCAATCTATGTCTGGGCTGACTCATGAGTTCACCTCCCGAATAGCTCCGTAAATATCATCAACCGAATGAGCGATGCCACCGATTTTGGAAACAGGAATAACTTTGCATTCAACAAATCTTTCGATTTCGCGGGATATTTGTCCCAGATTCATCTCCGGCACCAAAATCAGATTGAGGTTTTTGGCAAATTCGGTTACTTGCTTGCCGGCAAAAGGCCAGATAGTAATGAGCCTCAGAAAATCAATTTCAAGCTTTTCCTCGCGGGCTTTTTTGACAGCTCCGAGAGCCGGACGCGAGCTGGCGCCGAATGAAATAACGCCGATTTTGGCCTTCCCGCCGGGGTTTTTATCTTCCTTAACCTTTATAATTTTATCCCGATTGGAATCAATTTTCTCATGAATTCTTCTGACGAGAACTTCATGAACTCCCTGGGTTGTCACGTCCCGCATACCATTGGCGAGATGGGTTGAACCTGTGACATGAACGTTCTGTCCTTCGCCGTAATGAACAATCCCGGGTACCAAATCCCCGCCGCCGAAAACCTGTTCACCCGGTTGAGCTTTTTTCCTTGAGGCATATTTGACTTTCGATATTTCCGGCATAGTGACGCTTTCGCGGATATGCCCGATTTCTCCGTCCATTAGGAAAATAATCGGGGTGCGATAAGTGTCGGCCAAATCAAAACAGTCGAACATCAGATCAAAACATTCCTGAACCGAGTTCGGGGATAGAGCAATGATGGAATGATCGCCGTGTGTACCCCAGCGAGCCTGCATGACATCGCCCTGAGCCGGTTTGGTCGCTTGCCCGGTGGAGGGGCCGGATCGCTGGACATCAACTACAACAGTCGGAGTTTCGGTCATGACCGCGTAACCCAGGTTTTCCTGCATGAGTGAAAATCCGGGACCGCTGGTTGCAGTCATTGTTCGCGAGCCGGTCCAGGCGGCCCCGATAATGGCTGCGATGCTGGCAATTTCGTCTTCCATCTGGATGCAGATGCCGCCCGCTTTGGGAAGTTCCCGAGCCATCAATTCGGCTATTTCGCTGGCCGGAGTGATGGGATAGCCGGCGAAGAAATCACAACCGGCATATATTGCGCCGTAGGCGCAGGCTTCGTCGCCGAGGAGAAAATACTTTTTTCCTTCGAGGGTACGGAGATATTGTTTTTTGTTTTCGTTAAGTGCCATAGTATGTATATTGCCGTTTATTTTTCCTTTTCGGTCAGGACGATCGCGAATTCGGGACACATCAGGTCGCACAATCGACAACCGGTACAGGCTTTCATGTTTACGATTACGGGAAGATAATATCCCCTGCGATTTAACTTATTTGATTTATCGAAGACATCAGTGGGGCAAAATTCGATGCAGATATCGCAGCCCTTGCATAAATCCTCGTTGATCTCAACCAGAGTATCGGGTTTTTTGGACAACGCCATAAATCTTTAGTTCCGTTTTCAAAGTTTCAATGCCGAATCGAAATCATTGCTCTTTATCGGATCTGGCTGCTTTTTTACGAGGCCAAGTATAACAGATTGCCGGCCAGTATTCAATAGCAAATAAGAGGATATGACTTGATTTAAGAAAACGGTTGCTAAGCAAGGTCTTCTTCTGTTTTAACCAAAAATCCCCCTGTTTTGAAGCCAGCACATTTAGGGGCAATTGGCGCAGGGTCTGGGACCGCATGATTGTTGGGATAGCACTGTTTTGATTAGGCCGAATAAGTTCTGAAGATTCCACTAAGTAGGCCTATATCCATATTTTGAATTATCCAGTGGCCGATTGCAAATCTTATATTCCAGGCCACGCAATATATTTAGAGCTTTATTATGAACGCCATTTCATAATAAGGCGGCTGGTTACTACCGGTACTATTTATCGGATGGGAATGGGGCTGGTTTCCTCCGGAACCCGAAGTGGATCGGTTAACCGGATCGTATGCATCCCACGCTTGGTGAGAATGTGGATAAACCGCACCGCCACCCTCATGGGGGAAAAAGGCAATTTCATGAGAATGCGATGGCATCTCATCAATTGTCAGCGTGTGATCTCCAGTCTGTGAACCATGGCCATGTGATAGGGAACCTCCAATTGCGCCAGGGTCTGTAGAATTATTCGGAATGGACTTGATGAATTTATCTCTCAGGTTGGGGGTTCCATTGGAGCCATCGCACAGAGCCCAACCATCCGGAATGTCATCTAATGTTCCCGACCACATTACAATTACTCCCGCCGGAATGCCATTTCGGGCAAATGTGGCGGTATCAGCCTGTATCGCTTTATAGGCGTAAGGAACCGAGACTAATCTAATGCGGGGGGAAATTTCGGGATTAGTGTCTATACGTACTCCGAGCCATCGATCCAATCCGGAGAAGACGCTGTCTGGGATCGTACCAGTCGCACCAAGATTGATATTGATAGCGCCATTATTATCAGTTGTATCTATTTGGGTTTCCATCCATTTTTGGTCACCTCCAATTGGAGCATCATAAATTCTAAATTCTAAGCTGATTATTTGATTACGGATTGGCTTGTTATCAAAATCAGTTAACACGCCCTGGTAATTAATCAATTGGGGAACCTCGGCGTTGGTAAATCGGACTAATCCCATAAAACATAATATTCCAATCAAATAGATGTATAATTGACGCATAATACCTCCTTCATTGATAAGTTACCCATTTTTAATTCCTCAATGGCAGACCGCACGTATTCAACCATGTTTCGCAATCGCAAGGCGGCGCTCCACTCTTAAAAATATAGCCTATAATATAGACTGCATCTCCAATATTACACTCGCAATCACAATTTGCATCGCCGCTGCACGTTTCATAAGGAATGGGGGCTGGACCGCCTCTAAAAACAAAGTTAATAATGTAAACGGCATCACCTACATTGATGGATCCATCGCCATTAGCTTCACCCGGAATACAATCACAATGAGCGGAATATTGCAGAAAACCATGGGATAATTTGATGGTTCCTGAAGTGCCTGTTCCAACTGCAAGCTGTCCGATTGTTGAACTTAAATTGAACGCTATCGATTTCCCTGTTATGCCGGCGCCGCTCGAAATCACATGCCATTTTATATCAACGCCCGATTGAACATCAGTAGAAGAGAATATTGGGTGTGGCATGTTTTGACTATCAATCTGATTTTTTGATTGAGCATTTTCTGTTTTGCTATCTTCATTTTTCTCTGGTAAATATAATTGGGCGACTAAAATCAAGTAAATTAAGATTAAGGGAAAATTCATGCTACCCCTCCCCATAATTTCAAGATATTCTATATAATGCGCACAGTGTTATAGTAACTATATTTTATATACCAATTATAAGATAAATTGTCAACAATTTATTTTATAATTGTTATGCATACTTGTGTAATAGATAACCCCAAAAAGCCGTTGATTTTTGTATTTGGTGTGATATATTCACACCTAAGATTTTTTATGCAAAAATTATATTTTGATAATAAAGGGAGGATGAAATATGGACCTGGGTCTTGATGGGAAAGGAGCAATTGTTACCGGCGGAAGCCTGGGTATCGGAACGGCAATAGCTCTGGACCTGGCCCGCGAGGGCTGCAACGTGGCCATCAATTACCGGCGTCATGATAACGAGGCAAAAAAAGTTGTCGAAGAAATCGAGGCGATGGGCCGCAAAGGTCTGGCTATCAAAGCCGACGTTTCCAGCTATGACGACGCCCAGAACATGGCTGATACCGTTATAAAGGAGTTCGGCTGTTTTGATATCTTAGTCTGCAATGCCGGAATCAACTGGGATGGCGTCATATGGAAGATGACTGAAAAGCAGTGGGACAGCGTTATTAATGTGAACCTCAAAGGATATTTCAATTACAATAAGGCTGCGGCGTTAGTTTTCAAAGACCAAAAGGGTGGCAAAATAGTAAATATTTCATCCATCAATGGCCTTCGCGGCAAATTTGGACAGACTAATTATTCGGCCTCCAAAGGCGGAGAGATCGCCATGAGTAAAGCTCTGGCCAAAGAGCTGGGTAAGTTCAACGTCAATGTCAACGTCGTCGCGCCGGGCATGGTTTTAACCGACATGGCCAAAAATATCCCCGCCGAATTTCTCAATACGGCTATTGATGAAACCGTTTTGGGACGAATCGCGACCCCCGATGATGTCGCTTATTTGGTGACATTTTTATGCTCGGACAAAGCCCGGCATATAACCGGTGAAGTTTTCAAAATCGACGGCGGTCAATACATTTAGGAGGGAAAATTTATGTCCCGAGTGGGAATTATTGGTATAGGGCATGGAGAATTCGGGCGGAGAAGCGATGCCACCGTTCAGGAATTGGCTTTTGAGGCTTATCGCGACGCGGTTCATGACGCGGAGATTGATCCTAAAGATATTGACGGTTCGGTCATTGGTTCGGTTCCCGAATATCATAAACAGCGTTCACTGCCCGGAGTCGTTCAGGAATATCTGGGGCTCAATCCACGGCCGACGTGGCTGACTGAAGTAGCCTGTTCATCAGGAAGCGCGGCTATCCGGACGGCCTGGATGGGGATTAAATCCGGAGCTCACAAATTAATGGCCGTCATCGGCTGCCAGAAAATGACCGAGCTTTCGACGCCCGAGATATTAGCTCTGATGGGGAGGGTCGGCGAAGTCCAGTGGGAATCGGTTTTCGGCACGACCTTTCCAGCTTATTACGCGCTATTCGCCAAGAGCCACATGCACAAATTCGGAACGACCAGAGAGCAGCTACTTCAGGTAGCGGTCAAGAATCATTTTTACGGAGCCAAAAACCCGAATGCTCTATTTAAGAAAGAAATCACGATTGAAAAAGCCCTGGCTTCCGATCCGGTGTCGGATCCCTTTCAGGTTTATGATTGCTGCGCCAATGCCGACGGAGCGGCGTGCGTGATTTTGGCTTCGGAAGAAATCGCGAAAAAATCGAAAAAGCCGGTTGCTTGGCTCGACGGTATGGGATGCGCGACTTCGAGTATGTCGGTTTTGCGCCGTCCCGATTTGGTCGGGCTCCCCAGCGCCTCGGAAGCATCGCGGATCGCGTATGATATGGCTGGTGTAACGGCCAAAGAAATCAAAGTTGCCGAGGTGCATGACTGCTTTACGATAGCGGAAATTATGGCCTATGAAGACCTTGGTTTTTGCGCCAAAGGCGATGGCGGAAAATTCATCGAGGACAAGCAATCTTATATCGGTGGCTCTACACCGGTCAATATTGACGGCGGATTAAAGGCCAAAGGTCATCCGATCGGAGCTACCGGAGTTTCCATGACGGTTGAAATCGTCAAACAGCTCAGGGGCGAGGCGGGTGAGCGGCAGATCCCGGATGCTGATGTCGGGCTTACTCATAACGTCGGCGGAATCGGGCAATATTGCTTTGTCCATGTTCTGAGAAGGGATTAGGCTTATGTTTAAATGGTTTGGAAAAGTGAATTTTTCTCCCTATACGAAAGTTACCGATTTTGCCAAACACCTTAAAGACGGTCGTCTTATGGGTTCCAAATGCAAAAAATGCGGCACTGAGTCATTTCCTCCCCGAGCCGATTGCAATATCTGTTTATCGGGTGATTTTGAGTTTATCGAATTATCAGGTGAGGCGAAACTGGTTTCGTACACCGTTATTCACGCCGCTCCGACCGGGTTTGAAGACGTTGTTCCCTATACAATCGGAGTTGTGGACCTCAAGGAAACGGGCCGGTTATTGGCGTGGATTGGAGATACAGTGGCCGATGATGATATCGAAATCGGCATGGAACTCCAGGTAGTACCCCGCATCTTTGAGGAACTGGAAGAAATTAAAGTGTATTATTCGCTTGAGAAATCGGGAACGACCTGGTCAACCGGCAATTCGATGACATAATTTCAGTCAATAGAATTCACCAAAAAAGGAATCCCTATTGAGGATTCCTTTTTTAATTTTAAATGCTTCAAAAAAGATTACGCTACCGGTTCTTCCATTCCGGTTTGCGGCGTTCCAAAAATGAACCGATGCCTTCGTTGGCATCGCACGATTCCATCAGGTCGTCAATATAGAATTTTTCCAACTTAGCCAGACGCTTCTTCAGTATTTTATTAAATTGAGAGCGAGCAGCCTTGTTCGCGAATTTCAATGATGACGCGCTTTTGGGCAGGATCTGTTTCTCCAGCCATCCATCGACGCCGGACATCATCGCATCCCGATCGTCATAGACTTCCGTCGCCAAACCCATCTGAAGAGCGACGTCCGGTTTGATAATACGTCCGGTCAAAAGCAAATCGTCAGCGCGGGCCTGACCGATTTTCATTGGCAGGATAACCGATGCCGGGGGCGCGAAAACGGCGAGGCTGATTTCCGGCTGGCCAAGTCGTGCCGTTTGGTCGAGGAACATGAAATTGCACATCAAGGCCAGCTCCATTCCTCCGCCCAAACATTGACCTGATACCAGAGCGGCCGTAGGAATAGCCAGATCCGCCAAAGTATAAAATAGCCCGTGGAATTGTTTGAGCATTTGCGGCGCTTTGTCTTTGGTATGTTCTGGGACGCTGGCACCGAAACAAAAATGCCCACCGGCTCCGGTAAATTGTATCAATTTTACCTGGGGTTGGTCCTTCAATTCCTCCAGCGTTTTCCGAATATCATCCATCATAACGGCGTCGAGAACATTCCCTTTGGGGGAATTGAGAGTGATTCGCACGACCTGATTATCATGCGTATATTGCACGTCGATTTTTTTAGCCATCTCTTATCCTTTCGGTAAAATGGCGTCGAGCATTTCATCATCCCAGGGATGACCTTCGGCCAGCATCAAACGGAGTTTAATGAAATCGACCTCGCGATTGTTTTTGGGGCCTTCATTAAACGCTCTGAACCCGGCCTTGGCTTCGGTCATCATGTTCAAGCCGAGCCAGTCGCGGTTGGATTGCTGATTGCGATCCCAATGCTCAAGCTTTTTCTTCCGGACGCTGTTCAAGGTCTTGTTAATGCAGTCGGGCATCATATAGAGCAGTTTTGTGCACAGAGCATTGACGGCATTATCCAAGGGAGTCAGGTCAATCGTTCCGCCCGCCAGCATCTCTTTGCCACTTTTATAATCATCACCCGATTTTCTTTTGCCATAAACGATATCGCCGGTTTCATCAAGCCATTTGTTGGTAACCAGAAGCGGATTGCGTACGAACTTATCATCGATTTTGAGAACCGGTATGGCATCGGTTATAAGACCGATGGTTTTGGCTTCATAAGCGGTCCACATTTCACACAAGGTACAGCTCTGCATGGCCCTTTCGATACCCACGAACAGGTGCAGAAAATCGGTGCTTCCGCCCTCGGGGGCGCTGCCGTGCCTGGGACCCGCCTGACCGAAGATGGCCAGATCGCTGGCGATGGCAAAATCACAGGCCATTCCGATTTCCTGCCCACCGGCGATGCGCATGCCGTTAACGCGGCAGATGACCGGCTTGTCGCACATGAGAATGTTCGTGACCATGTCGTTAAAGAGACGCATATATTGTTTGTATTCCAGGGGGCGTCCCGTATAATATTCGGCGTATTCCTTGGTGTTGCCGCCGGTACAAAAGGCTTTGTCGCCCACGGCGGAAAAGACAACCGCCACGACCGAGCGGTCATTGGACGCCTGTCGGAAAGCCAGGATGACTTCTTTAACGGCGGCGGTGGTGTAGGAATTATACTGCTTGGGATTGTTCAAAAATATCCAGGCGTTGTGAAGTCCCGGAACTTCTTTACCGTCTTTATCAAGACAGGGGCGGCGTTCATAAATAATTTCCTTAAAATCGACATCCACAATATTGTGGCTACTCAGTTCAAAACTCATATTCCAGTTCCTCCTTTATATCCGGAATGTTAATTATCGAAAGTTAAAAATCGGGCGTCAATACCGACCGTTTCAAGAGTTTATGCTCCAATGTCTGCTGAAAGATGTCATTTATTTGCGAGAGAGGGAATGTATCGGTAAACGGTTTCAGTTTCAATTTTCCGTCAGCGACTAATTTAATGACATCGTCATAAAGCTCCGGTTTGCATCCCCAGGTTCCGATAACCTGGGCGTCGAAGGCCATCAAATTGCTCAATCGTACTTCCAGTTTATCAAGAGTGAAGCCAACGACCGACAAGACTCCGGCAATACCCAGCAGACCAAATCCGAGTTCCTGCCCGGGCTTGGTTCCTGAAGTCTCAAATATTTTCCAGCTATGGGGCGGTGCGCCCATTTCTTTGCAGGTCGCTTTGATGGCTCCTTTGATGGCCTTGAAATCCATATCCTTGATATTCAAAGTTGATGTGATTCCGATTTGCCCTAACTGATCCAGTTTTTTCTGGTCGATATCAAGCGCGAGAACTTTGGCTCCCAGTATATTCGCCAATTGAGCGGTATAGATGCCGATTCCGCCGACTCCGATGACGATTGCGAAATCACTGGCCTTAAGATCGCTTTTGACTATCACCTGATAGGGTGTCGAAACGGCGTCGGCAATGACTGATAATTCGGCCAGTGAATGTTCCGATAGAGCGGCTTCGGGTACTTCGGCCAAAAATCGCGACGGAACGGCAATATGGCTTGCGAATCCTCCATGGAAATCATTTCCCGGCATCAATTGCTTGCGGCAAATATTGCCTCGTCCGGCTTTACATAACTCGCATTCCCCGCAGGGTAATACGGCTGGGATGATAACCGGTTTTCCTTTTAGCTCGGATGGACCGTCTATCACTATTCCACTGATTTCGTGTCCCAGAACAAGGGGCGGTTCTTTTTTGGTCGGAACGCCATAATGCCAGAAGCTCAAATCAGTATGGCAGACCCCGCATCCCGCAATTTCAACCAGGGCGGCGTCGGCTCCCAGTTTGGGTGGATCAAATTCAACAAGCTCAAACGGCTGATCTTTGGCAACCATCTGATAGGCTCGTATTTTATCCATAAAATCCCTCCTTGAATTTATTTTGTCTCATCATAAATCCTTAGTCATAAATCAATACTCAATATCCGGCAATTCCATCAGATGTACCTGTGCTGTTATCGTTTTGTTGATTGGAGTGGAAATGCCATGTTTAATTCCATACTCGACAATTTTCCCATTGAGATAATCCACTTCGGTCAGGGCTCCGGCATCTATATCGACCCACATTGAAGGCCGGTGATGACCGGCTTTTTTTAGATAACCGATACAGAAATCAGTAAAGTCTTCCCTGAATTTAATATTTTCTTTTGCGGCTACGGCTACCCCTTCATCTATTATACTCCGCACGATGTCGACCGATAGATCAAAATCCATGACCTGCTTCATGGTTTTGCCGGTAATAGCGCACATAGCGCTGAGAGATGAGTTGAGGATGACTTTTTCCCAGACATAGAACAAAATGTCTTCAGGAATTTCAGTTTTTAAATTTGCAGAATTCAAAAAATCAGTGACAGTTTTGGCTATTTCTTCAGATTTGGGAGACAGGGCGGCGATATAGTTGGGTGGATTAAAAAAGGTTACATTAACGATATCGTTATTTTCGACGCCTCCGGCGTAATTTACCACCATACGCAGGATTTTTTCCAAGCCGAATACTCGAGCCGCTTCGGCTTCGGCGTCAAGGCCGTTCTGGGCGCACAGGATGTGCAATTTATCTGATGCGATTTGCGATAATTGTGCCACGACTTTTTCATTGGCGGTGGTTTTAACAGACACTACGGCCAAAT
Source organism: Candidatus Zixiibacteriota bacterium (assembly GCA_036480375.1). Classification (NCBI taxonomy): domain Bacteria; kingdom Pseudomonadati; phylum Candidatus Zixiibacteriota; species Candidatus Zixiibacteriota bacterium. Next base: position 105,509 of record JAZGGI010000042.1, on the reverse strand, counting down.
CGAGATCATGCGATTTGAGATCATCGATAGAAGTGCAGGTTTCTGAGACGTTAGTTTGAAATTCGATTGTATTCGACAGTTTGATACCCGAATTTTTGATATTTTTTATTCTATCCGGAATTATATCGCAGGCGACCACATACGCTCCGGCTTTCGCGAAATGAGCCGCCAAAACCGATCCCACGGGACCCATGCCAATTACCGCGACGCGCAGATTTTTATTTTCAGTCATATCTTTATCCCTCGGTTATGTTCCCAGTTTAATTTTTCTTTTATCGAATATAGGAATCGCGAAAAATGTCAAGAGACTTATTATCCAGCAAAAATAGATGGGATGCACCAGGCCAATATTTTTGAAATATGCGGGTATTTGCGGGACTATAAGCCATATTACCAGCGCTGTCATTGCCATCAGCAAAGTCCAGGTGGCATGAGAGCGACGGCAGATGCAGGGCCAGAATAGTGTCATTAGGGTTACGAGCGTGTAGGCAGTCGTCAGGGTTAAACCGATCAACAAAGTTTTCAAAATACCGGACACGGATACCGCCAGTAAATAAGTGAATACGCTTAATACCAAAACTGTTACGCGAGAATAAACCCTTTCTTTTTGTTCTGAAAGATTCGGCGAGAAAAACCGTTTGATTAAATCTCCGACAACCAGCGTCGCGCTACCCAACAAAAGAGCCGACGCAGTCGAAACATCTGCGGCCCACAATCCCGCCAATATTATTCCCGCCACGAAGGGGCTCAGGCTCAAGACCATGCGAGGCAAGGCTTCGGCAGGGATAATACCGGGATATTGGACGGCTGCGGAAATGCCGATTATGGCGCTTATGAATCCGACCGGAAAAATTATAAAGGCTCCCAGAATGAAACCACTACGAGCGGCTTTAGAACTTTTGGCGGCAAAACTGATCTGGACGATGGATTGCACGGAAAAAGTCGTTGTACACATGACGACGAACCAAGCTATTATTAGTCCCCACCCCAACGCGCCAAGGTCAAAGCCGGGATGTTCAACCGGGAGTTTCGAAATTATCTCACTGAATCCTCCGATTTTAGTAACCGCCATGAAAGCGCCCAGGATGACTCCGGCATAAATGAAAATCACGTTGATGATATTAGTCAATCCTGCGGCCCAGAATCCTCCTATCAATGTAATGCCGACGAAAACAATCGCGGTCACCAGCATGCCCGTTTGGAAAGTGAAAACTTCCGGCAGGAGAGACGACAAAATCGCTCCGCCCGCGACATATTGCAGAGACGTGATGACAATCTGCAAAACCAACTGACCGGCAACGCCGACAACTCGACCAGAAGTATTATAATGTTTTTCAAACAGCTCCGGCAGGGTGGCTACTTCCAATTTGCGATAACGGCGTGCGGCGAACAGTCCAACCATAAGCGCTCCGGCAGCCCAGGCGGCGTTGTACCATCCGGCCGATATTCCGGAATTGTAGGCTCGCTCGGCGACACCGATAGTTGAAGCTCCGCCGATGGCCAGTCCGGTTAATAGAGGCGCAATAACCCAGGCAGGCAGGCTCCGTCCGGCCAGAAGATAACCGACCATTCCTCCCCGGCTAAGGTGCCGTGACATCCATGTGATAACATAGAGAAGAATGATATAAACACATACGATAATGAGCGGAATCCAATTCATAGCTCAATCATCCCTGCATGATTACTAATGTGTTTATCCTCCTCAAATAAAATTCCAAAAAACCTCTATATTTTCAAACGCGCGTCGACAACTTCAACGCCCTTGCCAGCCTCAAACGCAAAGACCGGATTCAAATCCATCTCGTTGATTTCCGGAAAATCGGATGTGAGCTGGGAAATCCTGAGAAGCGTTTCGGCCAGCATTTCAATATCGACCGCTTTCTCGCCTCTGAGGCCTTTTAATATCGGATAGCCGTCGATAGAAGAAATCATGTTCATGGCGTCCTGCTCAGAAAGGGGAGCGAGACGGAATTGAACGTCTTTCAAGACCTCGACAAAAACACCGCCAAGGCCGAACATGATCGTCGCACCCAATCCTTCGTTTGATTTGGCTCCGATAATGACTTCTTTGCCTTCCTGGCGATGCTCCTGCACGACAAATGCTGGTTTGAATTTGCCGAATTTCTTCGACATTTCATCGAAAGCGATTGTTAACGCCGCTTCATCTTTGAGATTGAGATAAACTCCGCCTTCGTCGGATTTATGAACAACCTCCTCAGCGTCAACTTTGAGCACCAGCGGGTACTCCATCTGCCCGGCTTGTTTGACCATGTCTTCTTTGGTTTCGACCCGCACGGTTTTCACCGTGGGGATGCCATAGCTTTGCAACAATGCGAAGACATCAGCCTGCGGGAGGAATTTATCCTGCCCTCGATATTTGGCGATGATATTCTTGGCGGCCTTTTTATCACATTCGATAGTTTTATATTTCGGCTCTTCGCGCTGGATAATTTGACCGTATTTTATCATGGCATTCAGCGCTCTTGAGGCCGATTCGGGGAAATCATAAACCGGAATTCCGCTCTCGCGAGTCAGCCTGACCACTTCGCCGAATTTCTCCTCAATCGTCAGAATGATGCAGACGATCGGCTTACTGGCCGATTGGCCGATTTCCGCCAGCTTATGCGCGACCGCTTCGCAATCAACAAAGGGCGGCGTGACAAAATTGAGAATCAGCGAATCGATATTGGGATCTTTCAGTAATGCCTCCACTGTGCCGCCGTATTCTTTGGCCCCCGCCGTCGCGATGACGTCGACCGGATTGGAAACAATGGCTTCGGAAAAGAGAAGTTCTCCCAGGGCTTTGGATGTATCCGGGCTGAGTTTGGCCAGTTTGAGTCCCGATTTTATACACTCATCTACGGCGATGATCGCCGGACCGCCGGTGTTGGTCACGATTACGATATTTTCAGATTTTGGAATCGGTTGGGTGGATAGCGCAATGGCCGCTTCAATCATATCCTGCTGGGAATCAAATCGCATCACGCCCGCTTTTTCAAAGATGGCGTCGGCCAGAGTATCCTGCTCGATAAGAGATCCGGTATGGGACGCAACGGCGACGACGCCTTCCGAAGTCCGTCCCGTTTTAACGGTCAATATCGGTTTCTTTTGGGTAACCCGACTGGCGACTTCAAGGAAACCGGCCGGGTCTTTTATCGTCTCGATATGAGTCATGATGACTTTGGTTCCATCATCCTGACCGTAATAGTCGATGATTTCGTTCATGCTCACGTCGGCTTCGTTACCGAAGCTGGCATACATCCGGGTCCCGATACCGATATTATAAAGCTGAAGCTTCAAGGTTTCGCCGACCCCGCCGCTCTGGGCGACGATGGAGATATTCCCCGATATCTGAGGCACAAAAGTGAAATTGGCGTACACTGAAACATCCGGATCGGAGTTCTGGATGCCCTGGGAATTGGGCCCATAGATACGCATGCCATATTTATGAGCGATTTCGACTATTTGCTTTTCAAGCTGCAATCCTTCTTCGCCGACTTCTTTGAACCCGGCGGTATGGACAATCGCATATTTGACGCCCTTTTTACCGCAATCTTCCAAAACGATAGGTACCAAAGAATTTTTGATTGATATATTGACCAGATCAATCTCATCAGGTACATCCATAACCGACGCGTAGGTTTTAAAACTCTTAATATGTTTCGATTTGGGATTGATAGGGTAGATGGGACCCTTAAAATTATGGTCAACCAGATTTTGTATAACGATATGACCAATGCTTAAAGGGTTATTTGAAGCGCCGATAATTGCCACCGACCTGGGCTTGAACAAACCGTCAAGCATTGAAACCTCCTTTGCCGTTTATAGAATAAAGAGCCGCTCCGAAAGCTCCCGTTAATTGAGGATGAGGGGGGACATATACCTTTTGTCCGATTCTTTCTTCGAACATTTTTACCAGATAGGGATTATGCGCGATGACCCCCCCGCTCATCACGATATTCCCGTCCATAGTGTCCATCTCCAGAACTCGTTTTATCACCGAAATAAAAATACCTTTAACAATGTCCGCCACTGCGACTCCTTCGCGAATGCGAGCCAAAATTTCCGTTCCGGTAAAGACGGTACAATAGCTGCCTATTGGAATAGTCTTTTCTGCCTTTTCCGCCAACTCATTTAATTGTTCCAGCGGAATTTTCAAACGGATGGCGATTTCTTCCAGGAAGGCGCCGGTGCCGGCCGCGCATTTGCGGTTCATTTTGAAATTGGTTCGCTTTCCGCTTTCATTGATTTTTATGGTTTTGCTGTCCTGCCCGCCGATGTCAATCAAAGTTTGGGTAAAAGGAAAATAATGATAACTACCGGTCGCATGGCAACTGATCTCGGTCATGGTTCCCTTCGCGAAGGGAACATTGTTGCGCCCGTATCCGGTGGAGGTTACGATAATTTCATCGGGGTTATCACAATGGCACATTTCGCAAGCGGAGTCGAAAGCCTGTTTGCCGGCTTTTTCAAAATCGGCCCCCGAATCGACAACGGCATGTCCGATGATTTCACGGTTATCATCAATTATGACAGCCTTGGTCGTCGAGGCCCCAATATCAATCCCTGCGTAATAATCCATAAAAATCGATAAATCTAAAATAAATCGCGAAAATTATTTTGAATCCAATTGTTCGATAAACGCTTCAATATTGGTCTTAGCCTGTTCTTCCGAATAACACCGCAAATCATTTAGATCGCCGTTGATTGTCAAAGTGGGTACGCTCAGTTTCTTCGCCAGCCGTTCGGGCATGCCGTAACGATTATTGGAATTATTCGGGCAGGTTTTGGAATCGTGAAATACGATTCCATCGAGTTTGAATCTATCTACGATGTCCTCAATATACTTTTCTTTGTAATTCTCATCGCGGACGATAAATATTTCCGTGTAGGCGCGAGCCATACTCAGGAAAGGATCGTCCGGATCAAAGGCGTTGAATATCCAGCTGTTGCAGTAGGTCGAAGCGATAACGGCCGTATTGAGACTAATAAAAAATTCCGACAGATTGCGGAGTTTCCCCCAGATCGGCATACCTTCCCAATAGAGGCGGAATTTTTCATCCTCGACGGCGCCGGTTTTATTGGCAACTCGTTCTTCCAGTTCTTTTAACAGTAGCTCGTAATAATCGTTAGCTGTATCGGAACCCCGCAGAACAACCGCCGGTCCCATGTGTATAGTAGCGTCGAAGAAACTCATGGGAGCGGGCGAGGCGGTATTGGTTTCCAGAACCTTTTTCCATAATTCGCTGCATCTTTTGGAACGGGCCATAACCTCGCGGAATTTATCGATGTCAAACTTGTTACCCGAAACTTTTTCCAGAATCGGGATCAGTTCTTTTATCTGATGCACGATGCCGGACAAAACGCCGTCGGTAACGTCGCCGATATTACAAAAGGTGGAAATGCCGATGATGGGAGCGTTAAACTCCCGGGAATACCAAGACAACCAATCCTGAACGTCTCGGCATTGATTGGTATTGAATACCAAGACATCGGGTTTGGGAACACCCTCAATGCCTTTGTAGGCCATCGACAGCGGTGTTTGCTTTTTCAGGTAAGAGCCAATATCACTGGTTAGATATGAGCAAATATCAGGAGAATAGCCGATGGCATTGGCGGCGGGAATTAAATTGGATGCCATCCTGGTGGCGCCCAGCATGGCTCCATGATTTTCCGGATAATAAACTTTGAATCCCATGCTCAAAAGAAGCTCAGCCGGACCGACACTGGTACACCAGGCGACCTTTTGAGAATCATCTTTCGCGGCATTATCCAAATCATAAAAATAATCCGCCATGATCTTTTTCATTTGTCCCGTGGCTTGGATTTTTTTGATGACAGCTTTTTTTTCTTCGCCCATTATTTACTCCCGATTATTTTCATTATGATTGGCTATCCCAAAAACTCCTTCCCACCCAGATAGTACGATATAAACCACAAATAACGAAATTCACACTCAATATTCAAGAGGCTTAACCAATTAATTTTTCTTACGAGTGAAAATCATTACGGTTTTATCATTTTTATCCTCAAAACAGATGGTACATTCGCCACAATCGAGATCGCGAACGGCGACGGTTTTAACCTCAAAGCCCAGTATCTTATAATTTTCAATCGCTTCTTCGAGCCTTGGGCCCGAAGCCGTAAATTGAGGTACCCAATCATCTGCCTTCAATTTTTCTATAGGTTCGCTCATAATCAAAAAAGATCATCCAGATCATCATTGCCGCCGCCCCCGCCGGGCATTTCTCCATGCTCCTGAAGATATTGCTGAATCAGCTCACTTTCGCGTTTGGTGTACATCGGGTCTTCTTCCCAAATAAACCATTTCGCTTCCCCGGGATTATCCAGGCATTTGCCCAGGCTGTCTCGGAGATTGGTCACACCTGAAATGCGAATAACTTTTTTATTTTCATCGAGCAAACGAATGACGCCCTCGGTATTTGAAATATCTTCAATCGATTTCTGATTTAACGGCAGCCAGGGTTCAGGCGGTAAAGTCGCCGGAGTGATATTTTGCCTCTGATAGCATTGCAAACAACGCCTTGATTCGAGGCAGGCTTGTTTCTCATCCATCGTAGAGGTGATTAAATCAAAATTATTTTTTCTCTGCTTCGAATTTACCGACTCAACTGAAATTCGAGAATGCTGAAAATCTTCGTGCGGAATTTCAATTCGGGAATATTCGTATTCCGAATTATTAAAATCAGTCTCTATTATACCATCACCCTCAAGAAAGATATCGATCAGATCGGCCGCTTTTCGGCCTTCGGCAATGGCGTCAATAACCGATGTCGGTCCCCGCACGATATCTCCGGCGACAAATATATTCTCAGATAATTGGCTATCAGTGACCTGCGCGATGTTTATCCCGAGCTTATCATTGAAATAGCTATTTAGCTTTTCGTCAACTCCCTGCCCGATAGCGACGATGACCGCATCGGCGACAATCTCTTTATTTTTGTTTTCATCATATTGAGGATTAAATCGTTTCTGCTCATCAAAGACCCGAGTGCAACGGATAAATTCTACTCCGGTTAATTTATCCCCATCGGAGATAAATTTCCGCGGCCCCCAGGAATTTTCGATGGTGATTCCTTCCTGTTCGGCCTGCTCGATTTCCCAGTCATGAGCGGGCATTTCGATTCGGGATTCGAGGCACACCAGAGTGACTTCATCGGCTCCCAATCGATTGGCGGTCATGGCGGCGTCGATTCCGACGTTTCCTCCACCTATGACAATTACTTTTCCGGTGAGTTTTGGCTCCCGCGATAATTTGGCCGACTTTAAGAAATCCAAAGCCGAATAAATTCCGTTTAAATTTAAATTTTCGATATTTAAATTCTTGCTCGCCGATACTCCTGCCGCTATTAAGATTGCATCGTATCCATCAGATTTTAATCTATCAATTCCGGTCGCATCGCCAAATTCATGATTTAGGTGAATCGTAATTCCCAGCTTTTCTATTGTCTTAAGTTCACGATCGAGAATATCCTGCGGCAGCCTGTAATCAGGGATGCCATGACGGAGCATACCGCCCGCTTGATTTTCTTTTTCAAAGATCTCTACCGTGTGACCCTGCATCATGAGATAATAGGCTGCCGTCAATCCGGCGGGCCCTGAACCGATAATCGCGGTTTTTTTGCCGGTATCAACCTTCTTATTTGACATCAGAAAATCAAGATGTCCGACTTTATCCGCCGCGAACCTTTTCAGGTCACATATCGCTACCGGTTTATCGATCTTGCTCCGACGGCAACCGCTTTCGCAGGGGTGAAAACAGACATACCCGAGAATGCCCGGAAACGGAACACGGGCGCAAATTACTTCCAATGCTTTCCGGTAATCGCCTTTTGCAATTAAATGCAAATAGCGGGGAATATCAATCCCGGCCGGGCAAGCGGAAACGCAGGGGAGAGCCGCACCGGCCCTAACGGGAGTCGCGCCTTCTTTATCACGCAGGGCACCCGTTGGACAAATCTCGATACAAGCTCCGCAATAGCGACAAAGATTTTTATCCGAATCGTTTCCGTCGGTAAAACCGATCCAGGCCCGGTCATCTTTCCAGACGGCTCCGAGAATATCAGCTCGGTGAATGTCATCGCATATCCTGACGCACCGAAGACAACCGACGCACAGATTATAATCGCGGATAAAAAACGGCTCATCGGATGATATTGGCCGGTTTTGGGGAATATATTTGGGCGTTTCGCCCGGAATCCCGATGTGATCGCTTATTTTCTCAAGTTCGCAATGTCCCAGTAGCGGACAGCATCTTTCGTTCACCGGAACATTGGATGAACAATCGGTGAGACTGCATCCTTCTTTCTGGGCGCAGGTCAGGCAGGCGTGGGGGTGGTCGGATAAAATCTTACTTAAGGTATCGCGACGTTTCTTTATTACTTTTTCAGACAGGGTAGAGACGCTCATGCCATCAACGACTTCTGTCACACAGGAATTTACCGGTTCCGGTTGACCTTCGATTTCAATAAGACATAAATTGCAATGGCCGTTTTCCCCAGCCGATTCGCCTGTATTCTCTGAAGGGATTTTAGTATTTGTTTGATAGACAGCCTCTGACCATTTGACTTCATCTGATGGGGAGATGTCGGGATGATGGCACAAACGAGGGATATAAATTCCGGCACCGTCGGCTGCTTCGAGTATTGTTATCCCGGATGCACATGAAATGCTTTGACCGTCTATGTTAATTTTCAAATCAGGCATTGGCGACTTTCGAAATTTAATATGCGATCCTGACCGTTAATGATAAACGGCCAGGACGAGCCAGATAATTTTCTTACCAGGAATGCGAAACCGCTCCGGGAGTGCAGGCCTCGACGCAGGGCAGAGGCGGCCTCTCACTGGTCGGTTTGCACGGTCCGCAATCGTATTTTACTTTTTTGCGATACTCTTCCTTGATCGCAACGACTTCATCATCATAATCGTCGACGATAATTTCAAACATGCCGACCGGGCAGGCCGACACGCAGGCATGATGTTCGCATTCGATGCATTTATCGGTATCGATGGTGATGAAAAAATCGCCGCTTCCATCCATATAACCGTAATTAGCCTTCATGCTGACGCTTTCTTCCTTTGCTTTTCCGTTAATGTTCTGGCAAATAAAGCCGCTCCAAAAGCTCCGGCAATTTGAGTATCGTATTTTGATTTGAGAGCGGTTACGTTTAATTCCTTTTCCAGACGTTTGACGACACCGGCATTTTTGGCGATTCCACCGGTTATGGCAAAATCTTTCTCAACTCCGACCCTCTCCAATAGCGAAACGACACGATGAGCCATGGCCGAGCAGTAAGCCGCAAGAACTTTCTTTTTGGACCAGCCTTCGCGCAGGAGCGATGACGCTTCCGATTTGGCGAAAACGACGCAGGTTGACGAAACCGGCGGAGGCTCTTCCTCAACATCAAGTGACATCTCGCCCACTTCCTCAATCGGGATCGCGAGAAGATCGGCGAAAACTTCCATGCCCCGTCCGGTTCCGGCGGCGCATTTATCGTTCATCAGGAAGTTTTTTACTTTGCCTTTTTCGTCGCACAGGATAGCTTTGCAGTCCTGACCGCCCATATCGAGGATGGTCCGGACGGTATTGCCGTACATCAAATTACCGCCCCGGGCATGGCATGCGATTTCGGTAATGGCTCGATCTGAGAAAGGTACATTGACACGGCCATAGCCGGTTCCAACCGTGTAGTGCAAATCATCAATGGTCAATCCGGTGTTTTCCAGCGCCCAGTTCATGGCGTTTTTGGCGCTGTTGGGGCTGTCCGAACCGGTGCGCATGTTGGAATACGCATAAAGTTCGCCGTCCAGAAGTATGACCGCCTGCGAGCTGACCGAACCGACGTCGACTCCGGCCGAGATGATATCGGCGCTCTTGGGGTCTTTATTTTCATCATGCCAGTTATATTCTTTCCAGCGCCAGAATTCTTTTTTATTTTCATTCATCATTTATTCCTTTCCCCGGCGACAATCGCGGCGCCGAGAGCGCTCACGTAATCCGGTTCTTCGGGAACTATCAGATCGGTTTCCAAACTTCTCTGGATGGCGTCAACAAAACCGGGATTATGAGAAACGCCTCCGATTAGGGCGATATCGTTGTTGATCCCCACGCGGCGGACCATCGAAACGATACGACTGGCAATAGCGTCATGCACGGCCCTGGAAATATCCCGCTTCGGGGTCTTGGCATGAACCAGCGAGACCACTTCGCTTTCGGCGAAAACGGCGCATTGCGCGTTCATCGGAATCGATTTGTCCGATTGCAGCGATAGTTTTCCGAATTCTTCGAGGGAGACCTCCAGCGCGCGCGACATCGATTCGGCGAACGCTCCCGCTCCGGCGGCACATTTTTCATTGACGGCAAAATCAATGACTTTTCCTTCTGCGTCAATTTTGATAGCCCTGCCTTCTTCAGCGCCGACATCAATTACGGTGTGCACACCTTCTTTCACATGAACCATACCCTTAGCGGCCGCGCCGACATCGGTAATATCGGAATTGGCGTTGGGGGCGGCTTTGCGTCCGGCTCCGGTTGCCGTGATATGATCTATCGTTCCGGGGTCGATCCCGGCTTTTTCGGCCGCCTCTTTCATACAGGCCGAAGCCGCTTCCAGCGGGTCAAAACCCATCAGGACAATGGCTTTGCCCTTGACAGTTCCATCCTGCAGAATGACCACCTTAACATATTTGGCGCCCATGTCTATACCTGCGGTAATCATTATTCCTCCTCTATATAAAATCTATTTTTCAAATTCCATCACGCGGTTTTTGCCGTTTCTTCCTGCATGTCATAACCTAATGTCTCCATGAAGGAATCAATCCGCGTCACAGTTCTCTTTTCATCAAATTCGCGTTCATCGCCCATGTTGCCTTCAAACGTCATAACCGGAACGCCGGCTTCGGCGATACCCAGGCGATTTTCCATGATACCGCAGGAAAGACCTTCGCAGCCCCGGTTAAGATGCAGCATGACGCCGTCAAGTTTCCACTGCTTGACAATTTGCAGCATCATTTCGGTTTTGAGATTGGGATCATAAAAATGCTGCCATTCCGGTTTGCATAAATTCCAATCAGCCAGCAGCCTCAGGGCTTGATCGCGGGTGGTTATATTTTCGCCTTTTTGCATCGGAGTTGTTCGGGGACCCCAGGTGCCGTCCGGTTTGTTCTCCCAAATACCAATCAAGCCGAAAGTGTACAATGATCCGACTGAAATAGCGCCGAACTTTTCGAGATATCGAAAAACTTTTAAAAATCCCCAGGGGGGCTGAGTATCGGACATCAATCGGCATTTTTCATCCGGGATAGCAGCAATATTGTTATCCACCCGATACTTTACTTCATCGCGCAATTCTTCATAAAAATCGGCAATTTCCTTGTTATGTTTGGCCAGGGTGCCATGGACATATAGCGAGTACATCGTTTTTTCATCAAGCGGGGCCGGTTTATTCATATTCAGATAGCATATTTCCGCCCAGACCGATGTCGAACGCATCTCATTTTTAACCGCTTCAATCAGAAGCTCATCCTGATACTTGCGTCCGGTGACCTTTTCGAGCCATTCAATAGACTCATGCATCTGATTGACGACGAACATCAACCGATCTTCATCGAGGTCTTTGTAAGGCCCCACCGAAACGTCGATGCAAAAATACGGAATCTTTTTATATTCGGCGACGTGCTGATACCATTTGGCATGGCTGCAGCAAATATGATCCTGAAAACAAAAATCAGGCTGGGGGTACTCACCGCCGAAGGCGTATTTGTTGAGATACATTGAGCCCCAGTAATTACGCATATAACTGCACAGATCGCGCGCCCAGCCTTTGGCTTCGGCCGCTTCCAGGCATTCCATCGATAATTTTTTGTCAAACGCGATTGAGGCGCCGTACGGTTCGCCAGTGATATTGTAAACATCATTACCCAGCCCGGCCGGAATCGCGTCGAATGACCAGGCTCCGCCCGTCCAGCGGATACCGCCTTTGGCGTGGGCGTTCTGGTAATCCTCATAATACTTTTGCCGCAGTTCTTTAGCCTTCTTCCAGCTTTTCAACGGCTCTGTTTTATATTCATTCATTTATTCTCCCTTTCTTGTGACCTTAGAATAATTCTTCCACACCCAACATTTCCAAAAACGCCTCGATCCTGATTCTAATCTGACCGACAGGAACGGTGACATCGAATTCAAGGAATAGGGTGGGGAAGTCGTTGCCGTTTAGATATTCTTTCAGCGGAACCATGTCGCATTCGTGCGGGTCACAGAATTTTTGCTGGATGAGAATAACGCCATCGACTTTGTAATCCTGAGCCAGCTTGAGGATATGCGGGAATCGAGTTCGTTCTTCCCAGTCTTTGGTCGGACAGGGGGGACGGTCAATGTAGCGATTGGTAATATCCTGAACGATGTTGCCGTTGAACTTAATTTCATTCCAGAAATAGCGCGAACCGGTACAATGGTCGTCGACGACCACCGTTGCCCCAACGCCTTCGACCATCTTGATAAATTCGGTATCATCGTTTTCTGAGCCGACAATCATCAATCGTCCGCCGGTTTCGCGATCCAGAGTCCGGGATTTCAGTTCCGGCAGGATGCGCTTCAATTCGGCATTGTGATCTTTTTTGTCAATGAAAAATGACGAGGCCACCATGACCATCGCCTCCAGCCCGGTCAGGGGAGGATCGGTCGCCTGGCGAAGCTCATAAATTTCACGCATCAGACGGCGATTTTCGTTGTGCAGCTCGGCCGCCTCCCGCAACTTTTCATCGGAAATCGGCTGGCCCGTCCATTCTTCAATGGCCTTTTTGAATTTGGCCAGTTCGGTCGCATAGTAGGTGTAAGCGTGCTCGGTCTGGACTTTGTTGGGCATATAAATGTAATAGCTGAAATCTTCGGGGACATGATTTTTCCACGAGGTATAAGTCTGCCGCAGATGCAGGCAGGATTGGGCAATGACGATGCCTTTCATGTAATCATAACGTCCTTTGAGCCCCTGGGCGAGGACATCGCGACAGAACGGGCAAAACATTCCGAAGATATGCGGCTCGGTCACGTCCTGCGGTTCGTGCGAGCCGAGCATCCTGACCGGAAGGTTGCCTGAGGCATAGATGATTTCTTCGGGAACATAGCTGCAAAAACACCCGACTACCTCGCCGTCGTTCTTGTCGAGCCAGTCGCGAGCATAATCATGCCTTTTCTCGTACCATTCAAAAAATTTGGTAAACATAATCCTCCTGTGAGTTTTTCAAGACTTTATTCCGTTTAAGAATATTTTCAAATATTGCGATGACAGCTTTTTTATATCCGAGTTCTTTTTGGGGTCATACCACATATAGACCCAGTTGAGAGAGCCAAACAGGCATAACGCCGTCAGATCGACATCGTGTTTGGACCCGCTGGTAATTTCCGAGATAACACCCTTTACCAGCCCAAAATATTTCCGCCTGAGCTTCAATATCTCGTTGTAGTATTTTCCTGATAATGATTCGATTTCATGAACGCAGACCTTGAGATTATCCATATTGCTGACAAAAAATTCAAAATGATTTTCGATGACGGCTTTCAGTTTTTCTTCCGGTGATGATATTTCTTCCAGTCGTTGGCGGAGAGTGTCGGCCAGAGTCGAAAAGGCGTGATGTTGCAAAGCATATAGAAGCTCTTCCTTGTTCTCAAAATAGTAATAGATGCCCGACAGGTTAATCCTGGCGCGAGCCGCCACGCCTCGAATAGTAGCCCCTTCAAATCCATCGCGGGCGATAATGCGTGAGGCAGCCTTTAAAATCGCATCCTGCCGTTTGTGAAACTGACGGTTTCGGCGCTGAGGCGAGGCTTTGGCTCCGGGTTGAGGCATACCCATTATCTCCTCTGAAATAAATCGAACGTTTGTTCTAATTATATCACATGTGAGCCATCAAGTCAAGTAAAAAAAACCGCTCCCTCGGTCAGGGAGTGGTTTTTTAGGATTCATGAAAATCGTAATATACCAGAAACTTACGCATCAGTACCCAAAGCGAGGATTGACAATGTTGTTATATATTGAGCCGAAGCTGTAGTTGATTCCGAAGGATATAGAATAATTGTAATTGGTAGCTAATTCAGTGCGGCGTAATAAAACATCTTCCCGGGTTCCGCCACCCTTTTTGAGTGATAGCTGATCATGAATACGGGATATGCTGCCGTACATATTAAATGATAAACCTTCAAAAATGCGCATTTCTAAATCCCCGTGTAAATTTAGGCGATATTTCGAGAAATCATGAAAGTGATGCGAGCCTGATACATTTATATCTGCTTCGCCCCAGGGTTCGATCATTTCCAGGCTAATTTCCAAGTGTTCCTTATAGAGCCATTCATTATGCTTATCGTAGAGGGTTTCCTCTTGGTAGTCCTGATATTTGGCGCCAAGGTAATATGTAAATCTGAGTTGTCGTCTGGTTGATTCAGAATACGGGAAATAGTTAAACTCCAGTCCCGGGAATATTTCGGTTCCGAATCTCAAATTACTATATGTTGAGGAATTAGCCTCAACTGCAATTCCAATCGACCAGTGATCATTCAAGCCCCAAAAGACAATTGCCGATGTGTATTTACTATTAGACTTATCAATAGTAACAACCAGCGAATCCCTTTCTTCGAGTATAACTGTTGTATCTCCTTCGGGGGATATATCCTGACCAATAACCACATCATAGAAATCATTGTATTCATATCGATCCCGGTTAAAATGGCCGGAACCTGAAAATTGCAATCGCAGGTTTTCTGTAACTCGCCTGGCCGAAAAATTACCGGATGTACTTATTGAACTGCTTGACTTTTGACCGTTAGCCCAAATACTTCCTCCCAGACGAAAGACCCAGTAGTTCCACTTATCTTTGACTTTTTCTTTTTTAATCGGAGCGGAATATGAGACTGAAAGGTGCTCTATCTGCGGAGTTCGTGCGACATATCGAACCAGCCCAGCATTGATTTTTTTAACCAGGTCTTCCCGGATGATATCCTCAGTATCCGATTCTTTTGAATAGAACACCAGTGTATCTCGCATACCGGAGAAATCTTTTTGACCCATAAATTCGATCGTATATTCTCGCCCGCCGCTGCCGGTACTCTGGCGAGTAATTAAGATATGAATATCCGCCTGCTTGCGGTCCCGGACAAAATTAGCCATCGTAATATTTTCGCGAAAATAATCAGAACCGCCGTAGGGACCATCAACGAATATGTTAATGGCGTTTTCCTCGGCTGTTTGGGTTTCTTCATTAGCCCCCTGAGCCGAAATCGAACCAACCAGAATAATAAGTGAACACACCAGAATTATCGCGATTCGAAGTTGAACTGCAGGTGTCATTTTCTCTCCTAATACAAAAATGCAATTAAGGTTTATTATTAAGAAGAGGCTAACGAAATCGACAGGAATTATAATCGATGATCTTATAGAAAGCAACGCCAGATTACATAATAATGATATCCTGACCGAATCGATCGGTGATTGCCATTGACATGTTTGCCGGCTCCTTTTATGTTCACTTCAAATCGGAGGTGAGGAGATGTATAAGATTTCACGCGCGATATTTTTAATCCTTATTTTATCCTTATTTGCTGTCGTAGGCGTTTATTCTCAGGACAACAAAAAGCCGGAAGGCAAAGAAGGAAAAAAACCGGCCAGGACAGAAGTAAAAGAAAATCTAAAAGAGACAACCCATGAGATTGTGATTAACGGTAAGAAAATAGAATATAAAGCTATCGCGGGAACGATGCCATTGAAAATTGACACCAAAGACGCCACCGCCGAGATATTTTTTATCGCATATTTTCGCACCGATGCCGGAGATCTCGCCGGACGTCCGATAACTTTTTCCTTCAATGGCGGTCCGGGTTCGTCGTCGGTCTGGTTGCACATGGGGCTTCTGGGGCCGCGCCGGGTCCTGATGACCCCGGAAGGCGACGCCTTACCGCCCCCGTATGAATTAATCGATAATGAGTACTCACTTATCGATAAAACTGATCTGGTCTTTATCGATCCGGTCAGTACCGGCTTCAGCCGTGCGGTGGAAGGCGAGGATCCAAAACAGTTTCATGGCGTCGATGAAGATATCTCCTCAGTGGGTGAATTTATCCGATTATGTCTTACCAGGTACGAACGATGGAGCTCGCCCAAATTTTTGATTGGCGAAAGTTACGGAACCCTGCGCGCCGCCGGGCTTTCCGATTATCTTCAGGGGCGACATGGTATGTACTTGAACGGCATCATGCTCGTTTCGTCAATACTTCAGTTTCAAACGGCCCGCTTCAGCGCCGGTAACGACCTGCCGTATATTCTCTTTTTGCCTACCTATACGGCGACGGCCTGGTATCACAAGCAACTCGATGGCGAATTGCAGGCGGATTTGAAAGCAACTTTGCAGCAGGTTGAGGAATTTGCCCTGGGTGAATACGCCACCGCATTGCTAAAGGGCGACAACCTGCCAGATGAGAAATGTAACGAAATAGTGGCCAAACTGGCTCGCTTTACCGGGCTCTCGGAAGAATATGTCAGGCAGACCAACATGCGCATTATGATCTATCGTTTTGTCAAAGAACTGCTTCGGGATGAGCATAGAACCGTGGGCCGTCTCGATAGCCGTTTCAAAGGTATCGATTCAGATGCCGCCGGGGAAGGCGTCGATTACGATCCCAGCTATGACGCCGTTATTCTGGGACCATATTCCACAACCTTTAATGATTACGTGCGCCGGGAGTTGAAATTCGAAAGCGAATTATCTTATGAAATTTTAACCGGCCGGGTTCGCCCCTGGAGTTACAAGCGATATCAGAATCGATATGTCAATACCGCCGAAAGATTGCGTAGCGCCATGACGAAAAATCCCTATTTGAAAGTTTTTGTCGCCAACGGCTATTACGATTTGGCCACGCCTTATTTCGCGACTCAGTATACTTTCAATCATCTCGGTCTGGATAAAAGTCTGAGAGATAATGTTACCATGGGCTTTTATGAGGCCGGACACATGATGTATATTCGTGAAGCCTCTTTGGCAAAATTACGCGGGGATTTAATTGAATTTTTGGAGATTGCGGCTAATCGGGGAGAATAACTCACGGTATCAGGTTTAAAGTTATCTCCGAATGCATTAATTGGCCGGAAGTGTTTAATTTCCGGCTGATATTTTTATCAGGAATATTTGTCAGCCTGCTTCTTTATTCTTTCCCTTTATATTTTCCCCAATGGAACAAAAATCTTACCCGATGGTTTTTAATGTATGACAGGAATGGAATCTGAGAATACTTTAAAAGCCGGTCGGTATGTTAGGATTAAGCAAATTTACATTAGGGGCGACGGTTTGCCTGCTTTTACTATTTGAGATTACAATAATGGCTGATGAAATTAAGAATAAAAAATATAATGATCTTACTCCCGCAGAAACGGCGGTAATTATTCACAAAGGAACCGAGCGTCCCTTCAGCGGTGAATTATATGATCATTGGAAAGCAGGAACTTACGTTTGTAAACGCTGCGACGCTCCGCTTTATAAATCCGAAGATAAGTTTGATGCCCATTGTGGTTGGCCCAGCTTCGATGATGAGATAAAAGGCGCCGTGAAACATCAAACCGATGCCGATGGTAGAAGAACTGAAATCCTTTGTGCAAACTGTGACGCTCATCTCGGACATCTGTTTTTGGGCGAAGGTTTCACCGATAAAAATGCGCGGCATTGTGTCAATTCCATTTCCATGAAGTTTATCCCCGAAGAAAAACCTGAAAGATATCAAAAAGCGTATATCGCAGGCGGTTGTTTCTGGGGTGTTGAATATTATTTGCAAAAGACCGGCGGGGTAATTTCAACTACGGTTGGTTATATAGGGGGCCGCACTGAAAACCCATCTTATAAAGAAGTTTGTTACGAAAACACGGGCCATGCCGAGGCGGTTGAAGTCGTCTTTGATCCCAGCCTTGTTAGTTATGAAGATCTCGCAAAATTATTTTTTGAAATTCATGATCCTACTCAAATTGATCGCCAGGGACCCGATATCGGAAAACAATACCGCTCAGCCATCTTCTATACCGATGAAAAACAAAAACAAATTTCTGAAAAACTTATCTGTATTCTTAAAGATAAGGGTTACAAAGTCGCAACCGAATTAACTCCCGTCGGTACTTTCTGGAAGGCGGAAGATTATCATCAGGATTATTATTCCAACAAAAAGGGCCAGCCTTATTGCCACGCGTATCAGAAGAAATTTTAATGGAGTTGATCGTTTTGGGAATTATTTTAATTTGAGCCTGCACCCAGAAGATTTGTCAGCGTCACCAACATTTCTTTATCGAAAGTATGAATAGTATCATACATTTCCGTGAGGGCAGGATAAGCGTCTTTTGCGTTTCGATATGATCGCTGAGTCGTCATGGCGTCAAAAACATCGGCGATAGCCACGATTTTACTGAATCTATGAATTTCTTTAGAAATCAAATTATGAGGATATCCGCTCCCGTCTTCACGCTCATGATGCTGCAAGATTGGATAATGCGACTCGTGGGGAATAATTTCCGAATTAATGATTAATTCAAATCCGTATTGAGGGTGGCGTTTTATAATTTCCATTTCAGAAGTATCCAACGGACCTTTCTTGTCCAGTATTTTTGCGGAAATTTTCGATTTTCCAATATCATGTAATAATGCGCCGATTCCCAGATGGTGAAGGTTTTGATTATCCCGAATCCCCATTTTTCTGGCCAGGGCAAGCGCGATAGTGCATACATTTACCGAATGCGTATATGTAGTATAATTAAAGGACATGACTTTCAGCATAGTCTGAAAGGAACTCTCGGTTTTTAGCAGGTGTAGCGTTGTCGATTCCACCAAAGCCAGACTGCGCTGGAGATTTTCCGGTAATGATGGTTTCTCAAGCAAATCCTTGACAACCATCTTAGCGCTATCGTAAATAATCGCGGATTTTGAATCCTCAGTGATGGTATCATCGTTTATTATGTTGCTCAAATGACGTTCAATATACCTGTGGTAAGATTTTTTGTCCTCCTGGGGCACATATAGCCGTTCAACCCCATTATCCAATAATGTCTTTCGAGTTTTTTCGGTAAATGGGAGACTTGGCGCGCGAAATAATACAAACTCCTGTTCCATCTCTATGTATAGATTGAAATCAAGCGTACTGTCAATGCGAAGAGAGCTTAGATTAATCGGCATTAATTCCTTGCTGTCGATTTGAACCATTTCGGCCATATCTGATTGTCGCCTATTATTTTTTTTATATTTCAGGTAAGTGAAATATCATATCACTTCAACCTGAGTAAGTATCTTCTACTATATTAAGAGCGCACTCATTTTACCCGGTATATTCCTCTGATAATTGCTATCGGGTATTTTGGAGGAATATTAATAACAACCGTAACATTATTCCGATAACTAAAATCACCAGTTCCCCACTATTTCATATAATCAATGATTGCCTTAAATACAAAAACAGCGGAATATAAAATAAGCTCAAGTCAGCAAAATTGAATTTCCTGAATCAGTTGACCTGATTAATCGTATTCAGTATTATAATATTTAATAAAGCAACGAATTTTCTAAGTTAATCTTTCACCCGGAGGAAATTATGAGGCGGACCTTCTTTTTATCCTTTCTTTTTTTAATTCTGTTAGCCTTTTCTTATTCAGAGATAATCCGGGCCGATCAAAACAGCGCATCGGGAAAGATCGGATATTATCGTTTTCCGGCTATCCATGGTGAAACTATTGTCTTTGTCGCCGAAGGTGATGTATGGAAAGTAAACGTTAACGGCGGCGCGGCGCGGAGATTAACTACTCATCCCGATCAGGAAACGCATCCGGTAATTTCGCATGACGGTAAAATTATCGCGTTCACGGCTCGTTATGAAGGCCCCGCGGATGTTTATATCATGCCGATAAACGGCGGACTTCCGCAACGGTTGACCAGCAACAGCCGCGCTTCATACGTGCAGGGATGGTCGCCGGACGGAAAAATTCTGTATTCGACCGGTTCCTATTCGACTCTTCCCAATACTCAGTTAGTTAGTTTGAATCCCGCCAGTGCGAAATTTGAAATCATTCCGCTTAGCCAGGCGGCCCAGGGAACCTATAATTCTTCGGGCGGCACTCTATATTTCACGCGATTGCCGTTTCAGGGAAGTTATACCAAACGTTATCGCGGCGGCTCAGCGCAGAATATCTGGAAATTCGAAAACGGCTCCGAGGAGGCGGTTAATCTAACTGACGATTATACCGGCACAAATAGTTCGCCGATGTATTATGATGGCCGCATATATTTTCTGACTGATCGCGACGGTATTATGAATGTCTGGTCGATGGACGAAGGCGGAAGCGATAAAAAGCAGCATACTTTTCAAACCAGTTTCGACGCCAAGTCACCGTCATTATCAAAAGGGAAAATAGTATATCAGGCCGGGGCCGATTTGTATCTGTATGATTTCATCGACGACACCGAAAAAAAACTCGATATTCATCTTTCATCCGATTTCGATCACCTGCGGGAAAAATGGATTAAAGAACCGTTTACCTATTTGACCAGTACGCATTTGTCGGCAGACAACGATAAAATTGTGCTGACATCAAGAGGGCGGATTTTTGTCGCGCCGGTCGAGAAGGGTCGCTTGATTGAAGCCACTCACGAAGACGGTATCCGTTATCGCGATACCCGCTTCCTGCCTGGTACCGATTCATTGATTGCTTTATCCGACGCCTCAGGCGAGATGGAATTCTGGCAAATTCCGGGCAATGGAATCGGAAATCCGAAACAGCTTACGGATAACGGAAAAATATTACGGTTTGACGGAATTCCATCCCCGGATGGGAAGTATCTGGCCTACACCGATAAAAATCAAAAACTCTGGCTGTATGATATCAATGATAACTCGCATACGGTTATTGATACCTCGGAAATATACGGCATCTCAAACGCTTACTGGGCTCCGGATAATCGCTGGCTGGCTTACTGCAAGAATGTTGGCGCAGGCCTTTTCCAGATTATCGTCTATGACCTCAAGGATAAAACCAAAATCGCGTTGACGTCCGAACGATATGAAGATTTCAGTCCGGTCTGGAGCCCTGATGGTAAATGGCTTTATTTCCTGTCTGATCGGAATTTCCAACCCATCACCGGCAGTCCCTGGGGCTCTCGTCAGCCCTTTACAGCTTTGGATAAAATGACCAAAATCTTTATGATTCCCCTTCTGAAAGATCAAGTATCCCCCTTCAAACCGGAAAACGAATTATCCCCCAAAAAAGAGGAAAAAAATGACAAGGATAACAAGGATGATGACGAGGAGAAGGAAAAATTAGTTATCTCGATTGATGCCGATGGCATTGCCTCGCGCCTGCTGGATGTCCCCGTCCCGGCGGGAAATTATTTTTCACTAAGCGCGAACGACGAGCAGTTTTTCTGGTTGTCCCGTGCCCTGCATGACAATAAAAATAAACTCCAGACTATTGAGATAAAAAACAAAGATGCCGAAGTAAAAACTTTGTTATCCGGGGTTAACAGTTATGAATTGTCGCAGGACGGTAAAAAATTACTGGTTAAAAAAGGCGACGCTTTTTATGTCATCGATGCCAAAACATCGGCCCCATCTGAGTTGTCAAAAAGCAAAGTTGATCTAAGCGATTGGACGTTTACCGTCGATCCCAAACGGGAATGGCGCCAGATGTTTATCGACGCCTGGCGGTTGGAGCGCGATTATTTCTACGATCCCGGAATGCATCAAGTAGATTGGGAAGGCATCCTAAAGAAATATCTTCCCCTTGTAGATCGTATCACCGACCGCAGTGAACTTTCCGATCTCATCGGAGAAATGGTTGGAGAATTATCGGCCCTCCATATTTATGTCTCTGGCGGTGATTTCCGCAAAGGCGATGATGATATCAAAACCGCCTCGCTGGGAGCGCTTTTGATGCGGGATGAAAAGCAGGACGGTTTCCGAGTTGAATATATTTATCAATCCGATCCCGACGAGCCTCATACCGGCAGCCCCCTAAATGCTCCGGGTGTTGATGTCAATAAAGGAGATATAATCATCGAAGTTAATGGCGTATCAGCCCTTTCAGTTCCTCAACTGGAGATGCTGCTTCGTGGTCAAGTTGGGAATCAGGTTCGCATAAAAGTCAAATCTACCGATAAGGGCGACAGTCGTGATGTTATCGTAAAACCGATTTCGACCAGAACGGCTCGCAATCTCAGGTATATAGACTGGGAATATTCGCGGCGTCTGAAAGTCGAGGAAGACAGCGATGATGACATCGGATATGTGCATCTTAGAAATATGGGAACCAGCAGTTATACCTACTGGGTGCGCGATTTTTATGCGTCTCTCCATAAAAAAGGACTCATTGTCGATGTACGCAATAATACCGGCGGGAATACCGATAGTTGGATTTTATCATCATTAATTCGCAAACCGTGGGTTTATTGGAAATCGAGAACTGGTCGGCCATACCCCAATATGCAAAGTTCTTTCGGTGGTCATATTGTGGTGCTGTGTAATGAGTGGACGGCCTCCGACGGCGAGCTGTTCTGTGAAGGAATCAGACAGCTCGAAATCGGCAAAGTCATCGGGGTCCGAACCTGGGGCGGCGAAATCTGGCTATCATTTAACAATCGCATGGTGGACCGGGGTATCGCGTCAGCAGCTCAGTCCGGTGTTTATAACGACGATAGCGAATGGGTTATTGAAGGACACGGATTTGAACCGGATATAATTTTGGATAATCCGCCGCATGAAACGTTTATGGGCAAAGATGCCCAACTGGAAGCGGCTATCGAATATCTGAAAGAACAAATTAGACAGCATCCGGTTGAGATTCCCACACCTCCGCCATACCCGGATAAATCATTCAGGAAGAAATAAGAACTGTGAGCCCGGTTTGATAGCCGGGCTTTTTTTATGCTTGTTGATTTAAGTCATCAAAATTGCTATCGCAAAACCATTTTTTAATCATTATCAATCTTCCATCGTTTTTATATTCATCATAAACATTTTTTCCTGAATTGACCATTTTGTGGCTAATCTCTTGAGGATTTTCATGCAACAAAACAAGTGCATTATCCATACTTGAACCAAGCCACTCCAACAAACGGCCATTTATGCCAATGTCCGACCATCCATATCCTGACATTAAGATTCTATTATGTTTGTTCAGACATTCATCAAAATGATAAAGAATATGCTTGAAAATGCCAAAATTGTACTTAAATAACTTATTAACAGATCCGGATAAAAACATCGGCATCCAAGTAGAAACATCATAATATTCACCATTCAAATCACGACAATGCATATAATCGTTTATTGTATCTACTCCATACCTTTTGAGCACAACTGGTTTTCCGTTTTCAATAATTTCTCTTTCAAAGCGAAACCAATTTATTGAACCATGTAATTTGAAAACACGAACCTTGTCGCAAGATTCGAATGGATTTTCACTAATAAACCTAATATCGACTTCCTTTTTGTCAAATCCATCAGAATATTCAATACCTGAACTTTCCAAATACCTTTCAATCAATAAATCATGATTTAAAGTAGCAATATCTACACCAATATTGTTTTCAATAAGTTCCTTTATTAAATCAAAACCTTTAACTATATTTTCATTTGTTAACAATCGCCATACTACGCAATGAATTAAGTATACTGCATATTTAGCAAGCTTATTTAGTTGTCCTAATGATTCGGTTTGCATTTTCATTTCTTTTATAAATGGATTTACAGCAGGATTGTTAGTTATACCGTACTCATTCTCCGAAATTTGTTGGCATACATAATATAAATCTTCATAATTACATGCCTCACCCGTTCGTTCTAAATAGTAAGGATCGATGACATCTTTCAAAATACTCAAAAATGCCTGTATCTCTTTTGTGTTATCATTAGAGGGTATTACTATATCAGAAGTTATTGGCCAGTAATTCTGATCGGTATACTTAAACCATTTGCCATCTAATACTTCATTGGTAATTTTATTAACATCCGGCAAACCAGATTTATATGAAACCCCTGAACCCAAAAATACTAACATTCTTGAAGTTTCACTATTTGAGCTATATATTTTGTCTGACACAATTTCCTCCAAATGCGTTTAATAAGAAAAAAATAGTTAATTGATTAAGTATTTGCAATGTAATAGATGACCGATGGCCTACTGCAACTTTTTCTGGAGGGTTCCCGCTTGGAGTAATCGCAATTATTCAACCAATCTGATGTATTTTCAGAATTTATCCGAATATGTAAGATGGAGTATATAAAGGCAAAAAGTCAAATGAGAAAAAGACTTTGTATGAGAATGGACAAAGGCTGTATGGATTCCCGCTTTCGGGGGAATGATAAAGTGTATTACCCTTCGCCTGTCGTAATCACCACCGGTTTGATATGACCCAAAACGTTATTCTGAGGAAACAAACCCATTTGGGATTGAAAAATGTTTATTTGACAAAACAAATCCAATTTGCTGTAACCTATAGGAGAATATCGCATTACACGAAATTTTATGAAAAATAATGTGGATAACTTTGAAAAACTAATGGGGCGAAATTCCTGAGGATTTCGACAATGCTACAAAAACAGGAAAATAATCAATTTGTAGTAAAAAATCGGCAAAAGGACAATCGCCAATGCTCGCACAATAAAAACTACGACTCGTCCTTTGAACAAATAGTAAGGCTTTCCATGTTTTACAAAAGTAATAAAGGCCGTAGCGTAATTGATTGTCGAAAAAACAAAGAAGATCAGCGTGAAAGTAAACATCAACGATTGACCGAACGAAAACGAAACCATATAACTGCCCATTAGATGGGCCAGGGCGCCAAAATAGTATTTCCCAATAATATCCGAAGCGGGAACAGCATCCCGTTTACCCATCACAAACAACCCGGCCAGCACAATTAAAATATCACGTCCAATAACCAAAAGCACTAACCATAGCGGAAAATCACGGATTACTACCAACGCGACAATTAGAAAAATCGCGAGAATTTTATCGGCCAGAGGATCGAGAATTAACCCCAGCTTTGTTACCTGATTTAGTTTGCGGGCCAGAAAGCCATCAAGAAAATCAGTGATTCCCGCTATAATTAAAACTAATAGTGCGATTCGATCGGCATTATGTGAATCTGAAATCATTATCAGAATAATTATCGGGGCCAGAATTATGCGAGTGATTGACATCAAATTCGAGGGCAGGAAAATATGCTTAAATTCAATATTATCAGTCATGCCAATCTACCGCTTTTAATGTATTCGCTTTTGGGTACTAATTACGCCTGATAATAAATCAAAATAGACGGTCTGACAACTTAATAAATTCTCGGAAATGCAACCCGGAAATGGAAAAAATTATATGGACTTGTCGTGTCTATTAGAAACAGATATATTTAAGGCCAATATTTTTAACGGCAAGGACTGCTATGAATAAGAAAACAACAAAACCGGAATCATTTGAGGATTTTAAAAATTCATTCAGCTATGGATCGCGTACTGATTTGAATTTCAAATTTCTATCCAATCTCACCCCGGAATTGGCGGCTGATTTCTTTCAACAGTTGCTCTGGAAAATCGGCGATTCGTTTGATGATAAAGATTTTGATGGGATCATTGAGCATGTGACCGAATGGCAAATGAAGGCTTATGACTCAAAAGGCAAATGGCAGTATGACGATAAACCATTTGCTCGCCCCGCCAAACCGGTATCACAAATGAAACTGACCCTCCTCACCTCCACCGGTCATTTTGCCAGAGGCGACGATCCCGAACCGCTGGGACGCAAGAATATGACTCAGGAAGAAGCGATAAAAACCATAGGCGAAACAATCAAGCTCCAGCCCGAATTATCTAAGATTCCTTTTGATATATCAGAAAAAGATATCATGGTTCGCCATGCGGGTTATGATATTCGGGGAGCGCGAGCCAATAGTAATGTTTGCTTTCCGTATAAACTATTAAATAGACTACATAACGAAAGTGTTATCGGTTCCCTGAGTCAATACGCTTATTCCTTTGTGGGAGCCTGCTCGCAATTATTATTGAATCAAAAATCCGTTCCCGAATGGACGAAAGCATTTCAGGATGAAGAAATTGAGGCGGTTATCATAATCCCCGTCTGACCGGTGTGTCATGTGTCCGTGGGGCACATCGCGCGAGCCTTTGAAAAGGCCGGGATTGCCACCGTAGTTATCGCCATTCAGGCCTTTTGCACTACTCTGGAAGCTATGTCACTGCCGCGGTTAGTGACCACTCCGCATCTTTTAGGGCGTCCGTTGGGTTTGCCTCATGACGAAAAAAGGCAATTGTATATCCTGAATGAAGCCCTCAATCTCATCGATACTGCTGGCGAAGGCGGGACTATTCTGGAAATTTCTAAAGCATAAAAAAACCGGCCGAGATGATTCGGCCGGTTATATCCCAAAATCATTTATTAATCGGAATTGATAAACCAGTCGTTAGCGAGTCTCTGAGTAACTTCGACTATTTCTTCGTTTTTTTCCTGAAGAGCCGACCGCTCAATGAGGCTACGAATTGTATTTTTCAAAAGAAGCATCTTATCTCTGGCGGGAATCAATGCCGGGTAATACTCATTGGTGAAAAATATCCGGAATCTTTCTCTCATCCGCTCGTCATCGAGCATCTTCCCAATCGCTTTTTCCAACTCTTTACCGGTAAGGTCATCGAGTTTTTCTTTGGGGGAGCACATTAAATCGATCGTGTAATCTATATTCTGATTGGCCTTAAACCGCATCAGCCAGCATTCCACAATGCCCAGCGAATTGACGGTTATAACATTGACATTGATTGTTTTTTTATCGGACTTGGCCTCGACCCCTTTGACCATCGGGATATAATAATTATCGGTGATGGCCCCAAAAGCGCTGAGGCCTCCGGCAAACGGATCTTCGACGATGTCGGCAACGGTAAAATACGGCTTTCGTTCAAAACGAGCGTCCTGAATTGTCAGGAATTCCTCTTCGGTAAAATGGAATCTTTCCTTCCAGCGTTCATCTGGGGTAAGCTTGGAATTTGTTAATGCCGTCTGGCTCGTCAGCATCCCGATCATCTGGCCGCCCCGCCAGACCAATGGCAGTACACCGATAGCCCATTCTGCCGATCCACCAATTTCGCCTATCATTGAATGTAATCCGTGGCCATCGGGGAATCGCAAACCATTCAGACCGAGAAACACTGCCGGTAGTAAGTCACCGTCTTTGTCCATTGGAGTGGTAATCCCCTCCAGGTGCAGTTGACTAATCATTGGCTGATGCCGAGCCCGGTCGAGAAAGAAAGCGCTTAATTTGCTTTTGTCGGAAAAACCGTATGACTGTGAAATGATATCGGTAATCTCGGAAGTATCCAGTTCCCGTGGATTGAATTCCTTAAAATAATTTCCAGAACCCCATCGTTGAACATAAATATCCGGCAAATGCCGCTTGACTCCTGATTCGGTTACGAACAGAGCCGTCATACTGGAATGGAGCCCCTTGACCGATTTGGTCGTACCTTCGACAACGTCGCTTCCCATCGAAAGAAGAGTAACGTTTCGCGGCATGGTCAAGCCGTATTGGGCGCGATGGTGTTCTTTTCCAAAGACCGCCCCAACGGCGATAGTCGGATTACCGCCCGGCTCTTTTCCCGGCTTGGCGCGGGCGCCTTCGGTGATGGTCGATTCAATCAATACTTCCTCACCGATTGGCAAAGTCTCGGTCGTTGTCTGGAGTACTTCCGACATGATTTGCGCCGCCGTTCGGTCGTTGGCACGCTTAAGATTATTGGTGAGTTCTTTGGTGATAAGCTCTTTTGGTACGTTACACAAACTGCCTCGCCCATGCAGCCCAACGGCCACGGCTGACAACGCCGCTGATAAAATTACCGATTGCCGCAATTGCCGATTACGAAGCGCACCGAGATTGGACTTATAATTAATTTCTTCGCAGAGAGTGACGATGTCACAGGCATTGAGCGTCAAATCATAATTGGCCAAAACGGCTTTATGGCGATGATTAAATTCAATGATTTGATCTTCGTTAAATGATTGGGTATCCTGATAGCCGTCATACGACAACCGTTCATCCGCGATATTAAATCCCAGGCTTTTGTCCATGTTTTGACCCCGCTATATGAGCTTTCAATAAAAAGTATAATCGCCCGATTATAAATACTCAATTGTATTGATACAAGAAATATCTGAAAACGAGTGATATTTAATCAATGTCAAGCTGACCAATCAGTTTTTGTATTTCCAGAAAAGTAATACGAGCGCTGTACCGAGCCGAGATTAAAAAAATTTGAGACCTGTTGAAATTCACCTGGGCATCTCGAAATTCAAGCGAGCTTGAAGTTCCCAGTTGATAACGGTCGTTCTGCAATTCGAGATTTTGCGAGGCGGCCGTCACATTCTGCTCTTCGAGCTCGACCAGTTTCAACTGGCGCAGGAATGATTCATATTTTTCATTAACCAATCCCGACAATTGAATTTCCTGTTCACGCAGGTTCAATGCCTGATTTTTTGCTGTAAGTTGGGCTGCCCTGAAGTTGATCCGGTCGCTGCCTCCGTTGAATAAATTATATGACAGGTTAAGGCCGATACTGCCATCGGTGCTCTGGGAAGTTATATCTTCGCCTGCATCACGTCTCGTCGTACGGTCGGAATATCCATATGTAGCCTGCAAGGATAAACGAGGCAAAAATCTGGTACGAGCCAGGGCGACGTCTTTATCGGCCACGATTTTCCCCTGACGGGTTAGACGCAAGCCACTGTTTTTCTCCATAGCCAAATCAAGAAGCTGGTCATAAGTTATATTTAAGGAAGGGATTTCGATTTCTTTCCTAACGGAAATATCTTTCGTCGGATTCTGGCCGAGCAGGACGTTCAAATCCTTGCGGGCGATAACAACCCGTATCTCCTGATTCAAAAATGCGGCTTCGTCATTATTGAACGATACCCGAGCGTTTAATAAATCAGTCGATGACGCTCCTCCAACATCATGACGTACCTGTTCTTTTTCCAAACGGGTGCGCGAAATTCCCATGGTTTCCCGGGCAACATCAAGGAGCATCTCCTGACGTATGAGATTGAAATAGGACGCCGAAATGGCGACCACATAATTTTCAATTATTTCCCGGGATTGATAAGTTCCCAAGCGGGACAGGGCATTGAATCGAGATTTATTCGAAAACATCCCCATACCGTCAAAGAGCGTCCAGTTGAGTGATAATTGTCCGGATATATTTTCTACGTCGGTACTTCCAAAACTAAACGGAGAGTTAGTTTCCACGTCGCCGTGGCTCAATAAAAAATTACCCGTGGCGTCGATTTTGGGCAAAAATCCGGCTGTTCCCAGAGATGTGTTTTGTTGAGCGATGCGAGCGGAATTGCGAGCTATCTGAATATTGTTGTTTTGCTTCAATCCAATTTTGACCGCGTCCTCCAGCGTTAATTCGTTTTGACCGTGCGAATTTATCGCGCAGAACGCGGCGATGAATATAATTAAAAGAAATTGTCTCAAATATATGAAGCGCAAAATAACCTCCCGCAATTACTCAATAGGTAAAGTTTGCATTTCCTTGACCGCCGGTTCCACCGATTCACTGGTTGCTTGTCGATTCAGAAAAAATCTGGTCGCACGCACGCGAATATCATTGACTGCCAAAAATGTCGCCGGTAATATCAGCAGAAGAATCAAAGTCCCGAACACCAAACCATAAGCGACCGAAACCGCCATCGGAATTAAAAACTGCGCCTGTCGGCTGGTTTCCAGAATCAGCGGCGCCAGCCCCAATGCGGTCGTCATCGTCGTCAGAATAATCGGGCGTAGTCTGATCAATCCTGCGTTATGAATGGCATCGATAACTTTTTGGCCATTTCTTAAATTTCGATTGATCTGGTCGACAAGGACGATGCTGTCATTGATGATAATGCCGGATAGAGCAATGGTGCCGAACATCGATAACATGTTTAGCTGAATTCCCTGAATGCCATGACCCCAGATTGCTCCGAGAAATCCGATGGGAATCAGTGAAAATATTATCATCGCCTGCAGGTATGACCGGAAGACAAGAATCACCAATATCACCATGGCCATCAGCGCAATCGGGAATGCCCGCCGAATTGACGCCTGACTCTTGGCCTGATCGCGCGTCTGGCCTTCAAAGGAATAGGTAACGCCCGAAACTTGTGACAGAACCCGCGGCAGGACTTCAAATTCTATTTCGTTTAGAATCGGCGGCAAATCATCGCCGATATTGGCCTGATTGGCCTCGACTTTAACCTCGCGCATACGATTGAGATGATTAATACTGGTCACACCCCGCTCAATATTATAATCGGCCAATTCGGAAAAAGGATATTCCTCGCCGGTCCGGGTGCGAATACGCATATTATCGAGAAATCCCAGAGCCGCTCGCTCTTCCGGTCGGTACCGAACCCAGACGCGAATCTCATCGCGCCCGCGCTGAATTCTCTGAATTTCCTGCCCGAAAAATCCCTGACGTACCTGCCCGGCGATATCCCTCAATGTCAATCCCAGGGCATGGGCTCTCGGCTTGAGAGTGATATTAACTTCCCGGCGTCCTTTATAATCAGAATCAGTTATGTCTTTCAGTGTAGTAAAATTCCTAAGTTCCGCCACCAATAATTTTTTGGCGGTCTGCAATTGATCGGGATCCTTGCTCAGCAAGCTGAGCGAGACCGCTTTTCCAAAATGCCCCGATCGACCAAAGGTCATATTGCGCACTTCGGGGATGTTGCCGACCTTGTCCCGAATGCGATTCCCGATTAAGTAACTTTCCATCTCCCGTTCTTCGCCGTCGAGTAATTGGATAGTCAAACTACCGGCATGACTGCCCGATTCTCCCAAAGCATTAGATCCAACATCCCTCTTGATGCCCAAAATGATATCTAACGAATCATCCCGTTCGTCTTTAATTTCTTCGTTAACTTCCCGGGCAGCTTTTTCAATTCTTTGCAATATGGCGTCGGTGTCGGCTTCCTGTCGGCCTGAAACTAAAGAAACATTGACCGGGATTACGTCCGAATCGACATAAGGGAAGAATGTCACTCCGATATGTCCGCCGAATACCAGACCGATAGTCATTAAGACTAACGCGAGAGGAGCGGTTATCACCAGCCATTTATATTTCAGAGTCGTCCGGAGGATCGGGGAATATATATCATGCGTCAGTTTGTGAATGAATTTTTCAATCTTTTTTCGGATCGGGGGATCCTGTTTGTGCGGCCGCAGTCCCTTTGAATGAGCCAGATGCGAGGGGAGAATCAGGAAGGCTTCGACAAGAGAAAACATAAGCGACGCACTGACGACCAGCGCCATCTGCCAGATGAATTTGCCCATCATGCCGTCAAGAAAAAAAAACGGCATAAAGGCCATGACAGTCGTTAGAACAGAAGTTGTAACGGGAGCCATCACGTCCCTGGTTCCGTTAATCGCCGCCGTGAAGGCGCTTTCCCCCCTTTCAAAACGAGTGTAAATTTTTTCCCCGACGACAATGGCGTCATCGACTAAAATACCTACAACAATTATCATGCCGAACAAAGAAATGACGTTGATAGTGATGCCGACTGCGTTAGCGACGATAAACATCCCCGCGAAGGAAAAGGGGATACTTATCGCGACCCAGAAAGATAATCTTAGATTAAGGAAAAATCCGAGAGAGATAACTACCAGAATCAAACCGATTATACCGTTTTTAACCAAAAGCTCAACACGCTGGCGCAAGGGAATCGTTCGGTCGTCGAGGATTTTGGCCTCAACGGTATCATGCTCAAGATTGAATTTCGCGATTTCCTCTTTGGTGACATTAGCGATCTTAATTATATCTTCCTGTTGGGTGCGATCGATGTTTATTATGACCGCGTTGCGACCGTTATAGAAACTCTTATCCGGAACATCTTCCCATTGTTCTTTGACCTCGGCGATATCGCTCAGATAAATACTGGTTCCGTTCGGATTACCGCGGATAGGAATATTTAAAAGCTCAGTCATGAAATAACCCTGACCCCAGGCGCGAATAAGAATCTCTTCGTCGGGGGTTTCGAATTTCCCCCCGGAAATATTAACATTCGCCTGTCTGATAGCATTAGTTATCTCATCAAATGTAAGTTGGTAGCGGCGCAAATCGGATTCGGATACTTCTATGGAAAATTCCAGATCGGGCAGACCCTGAAGAGATACCTGGGAAATCTTAGGACGGGCCAGCAAATTATCACGAAACTCCTCGGCGATAAATTTCAGGTTATATAAATCGGCCTCACCGTACAAAACGACCGACAAGGATCGCATCCGAAATTCCTGCTGAAAAATAACCGGTTTTTCGCTGTCTTCCGGAAACGATCCGATTCGGTCGACAGCATTCTTGACGTCGTTGAGGGCTTTTTCAATATCAGCGCCTTTGGTTATTTCAATCGTGACCCGGCCGATATTTTCCCTTGAAACCGAGGTGATACGATCCACGCCCTCCAGACCATCCAGTTGTTCTTCAATCTTTAAGACTACTCCTTCAGCAACCTCGTCCGGTGAAGCCCCGGGATAAGGCACCATGACGTTTATGATATCGGGTGTCGTTTCCGGGAAAAACGAAAAAGTCATCTGTGACAGGGCAATTAAACCGAATGCGATGACGCTTAGTTTCAGAACCGTGACCCAGACGGGAAAACGAATCATGTAGGCGATTAATCTATTCATAACTACTCCAAGAGATCGTTAGAGATTAATTTCGCCTCAGCCGGCATCCCCGGCGCCACGCCCTGCAAAACTTCGACTACCATCGTATCCCCGGTGGTCAAGCCCTGATTGATGATAACCTCATTGGTTTCTTTGCGAATGATTGAAACTTCGCGCAAATCCAACTTGCCCGAATTGACGAGATAAACATATTTCTCATTGTACAACGCTTTGCGGGGTACCAAAACAGCGTTATCAAATTGTATTCCCGGTATGTCGGCTCTTAAAAAAGCTCCGTTTAATATGGCCGCATTATCGCCGTTGTTAATTGAAATATATACGGGCACGGTTTGAGTACGCGAATCAATCGCGCTCCCGATTCGCAGTATTTTGCCCGTCCATTCACCCTCTATCTCGGATGAAGTAAATTTAATTGTGGCTTTTTTATCTATCTGGGTCAAATCCTGAATCCCGACAGTAACTTCAACTTCAAGATTTTCCAGATTAATAATTTCGCCCAATGATGAACCCGCCCTGACCGTGGATCCGATTCGTAAATCGGCCCGCGTGATCGAGCCGTCAAACGGCGCCCGAATATAATGTTTTTCCAGTCTAATTTCTAAATCCCTAACGGCGAAGTATAGTTTATAGACATTGAATCGAGACAGGAAGAGCTTTATTTTCTGGTTTGTAGTTTCCGGTAAATCTCCAAGGGATTTATCAAATTCGCAGAAATTGAAATAATCCTGCCAGACTTTGAATTCGTCCGGAAAATCAACTTTAATTTCGGGTAGTAACGAAGCCAAAGCGGTCAACAAATCGCTTTTGGTGCTATTCAGGTCAAGCCACGCTTGCCGGTCATCAATTTTCAATAACAGATCGCCGCGTTTGAAAGATTGAGCCGGTTGAAAAGGTGTGCCGCCTTCCATTATAGTCCCGGTTGCCTCGCTAAAAAGCTGCACCGGTTGCGAACTCGAAACCCGGCCGAAAGCGGTTATCGTGGCTGGAACGGTTCCGGTTTCAATAACTACCGATTCGACAATTTTTACTCTTGGCGACGATGATCTTTTAGGAGGATCTTCCTTCAGACCTATCAAAACAACCAGGGATATTATCCCCGCCGCCACGATTATTACAAACGTCAATATCTTCCCACCGGTACTCATTTATATTTTCCTTCCTTTAATCATTCGCCGTTCCCCTCAAATGTTAAAAATCCGTTAGTTTATTAACCCAAAATTTGTAAACAAAGTTCGTACCCTCGTTAAATCAATCATTGACCAAAAATAGTTGGAAGCACAACTATTTATCCAATTTCGAGAGGTTATTCATTATTATTTCAAGAACCTCTTTGCAAGCCATTAGCTGTTTCTTAGTGACCCCCTTCAAAGCCTCTTCATGTACCCAGTCGACAACCTCGATTAATTTGGGGCAGAGAGATTTTCCTTCATGGGTCAAATAAATCATATTCTGCCGGCGGTCGGTCTTATCCGGCACCCGCACCGCCAGATTGCGTTTTTCGAGGCCATCAATCATGCGCGTGGTGCTGGTTTTATTATTGTCGAGGATCTCCGAAATCTGCTGCTGATTCATTCCCTCGCGATGCCAGAGATTGCAAAGAACAATCAACTGCTCGGCGGTAACTTCGTATCCCTGCTTGATAAGTATCTTCTGGAGGCGATTGCGCATGTTTTTGCGAGTAATACCGATCATGCGGCCCAGAGCCTGATGAAATCTGTCCTTAGCGTCAAGCATAAAAAATCCAAATATGGTTGCGTATGCAACAGTTGCATATATAACAAATATTTTACGAAACGCAAGGAGTTTTTATTTAATTTACCTGAAAATATTTTTATGAATATCTCATATTCTTGCTTTACAACAATCCCTTTTGTCGTATTTTTGGTATAACCTGATATGAGAAATGAATCGATAAGAAAATTACTTTTTGTCTTATGCGCCGTTTTATATTTGGCGGTCCCGGGTTTCGCGGACGAGCCAAAATCAATGGAAGAAGCCAAGGCTCTTTCCAAACAGACCGGCAAACCGCTTCTTCTTGAATTTTATCGCGACGACTGAGAATACTGCGAACTGGCCGCTCGTGAAGCGGAAAGTGAAGCGGCGATGATGAACGCATTGAAAGGCGTTGTTCATTACTCAATGTGTGTGCAATACGGAGAGGGACTTGAACTATCCCCCCGCTATCATGTAGGAAGCACTTATCCGGTCTTTATTCTGGCCAATTATCTCGGTGAACCGATTCAACGCTGGACCGGTTTTTCAACCGCCCAGAGATTCGTCACTCAACTGAAATCATCAATGTCGGATTTAACATCAACTAATGAACGAGTAAAGCGCTTTGAAAAATCACCCTCGTTTCGGGACGCTTTAGTGCTTGCCAAATACCATTCCGATACAAGGCAATATTTAAAGGCAATTGAATATTACGAAAAAGTCCAAACTCTTGTTACCGGAAGAAGGCTCGATTATTCTTATCAGATTTTTACCAATACCGCCAACGCCGTCTGGTCCGATTCACTGTCGTTTGATACTTTGCTGAACGCCGCCAACTACGTTTTACAAAATCGCCAAAATGTCAATAACATCGTTCAGACCATAAAAATCCTCGGACGGGCGACTCGTAAAAAAGATAGAACCGAAGAGTTGGGAAGGTATTTAAGATTTGGCCTGGAAATTACGGCCAACTCCAAAGATAATAAACTCAAAAGCGCCCACACCGAATTCGCGATTGATACTATTTTATATGTCACCCGGGATACGTTGGCGGCTATCAGAGCCAGGGAATTCAGCATGGGCACAGGTTGGCAAAATGATCCCAAACGATTTTACCGTTACGCCGCCTGGTGTCTCGAACGGCAGATAAACTTAGCCAAAGCCGAAACGTACGCTCGCACTGCCGCCGACTGGGCAGAACCCGGGGCGTATAAGGCGATGGCTTATCATCAATTAGCCAGCATTCTCGATTTGCGAAAGAAATACGATCAGGCGGTCAGGATAATGAAACTGGCTGTCGAAGAAGAGCCTTCTCACGCCTATTATGCCAAAGAATTGCAGCGAATGAAAGATAATCTCGAAAACAGCTTGAAATAGAAATTCATTTTGCTCGCTTTTTCTCCACAAATCTTCCCTGAAATTTGGAAAATATTTGAACCTTTTTTAGGACTATATCGTCAATAAAGTAAACCAAAATCTGTGGAGTAATTGAGTATGCGTTTATTAATGAAGTTTTATGGATTTTGGGGGCTAGTTTTAATTTTATCTACAAGCACGATTGTGGCGGCTGATGATGATTATGAACCGGTTTTCCATCCAAAGATTCATATTTCCCGCGCGCCAGGGGAAATAAAAATCGATGGAGTAATAAATGATCCGGGCTGGAAAAATGCCGCCGTTGCCGATCATTTTGTCGAAAACGATCCGGGCGATCAGATAAAGCCGCCAGTCGATACCAAAGTGCTTGTCACTTATGATGATAAAAACCTGTACCTGGCTTTTTTCTGCTACGATAATCCGGAAGATGTTCGCGCTTCATATTGCGAACGCGACCGAATAAATTCCGACGATAATATTGGATTTTTCTTCGATACTTATGGTGAAGCGACCTGGTCATATATGTTTAATGTTAATCCTTACGGCTTTCAGTATGATGCCATCGGGGTTGACGGTTACGGAGAAGACGGAGGATTTGATCTTGTCTGGCAGTCGGAAGGACAAATAACCGATTCCGGATGGCAGGTGGAAGTCGCTATGCCTTTTTCCGGGTTGCGCTTTCCCAACATAGAAGAGCAGGAATGGCGGATAGAATTCTGGAGGCACTATTCGCGTGATAGTTATCACAGTATTTCCTGGGCCGCTTATGATCGAGATGAATCATGCTGGCGATGTAATTGGGGTACCATGACCGGAATTAAGAATATCGAACCGGGCAAAGGTGTTGAAATTCTGGCCTCTGCCATCGGATTTCAATCAGGTGCCTTAAATCAAATAAGTATTGACGATGATGGTAGTGATATTTTCCCTGATACACTAAGATTTCATAACGAGGATATGGACGGGGATGCGTCGTTGGGAATAAAATATGCTCCTTCTTCCAACTTTACTCTGGAAGCGGCAATCAATCCTGATTTCAGCCAGGTCGAAGCCGACGCCGATCAAATAGATGTCAATTCCACCACCGCTTTGTTTTTCCCGGAGAAAAGGCCTTTTTTCCAGGAAGGGATAGATATCTTTCGCAGTCAATTTAATGCGGTTTACACTCGAATGATCAATGATCCCTTTATCGCCGCCAAAGCCACAGTTCGTATCGGCCGCACCAGTATCGGCTACATGGGAGCTTTTGATGAAAAATCACCAGTTATGATCCCGTTCGATGAAAGTAGTTCACCCGTATTTAATGCCGATAGCAGTTTTACAAATATTATTCGCGTTCGGCAAACTTTCGGTGATAATTCACAAGTCGGTTTTCTGGCTACCGATCGTCGATTTAAGGGCGGAGGCTCAGGTTCCATTGCCAGTATCGACGGGAATATAAGAATTAACGGCAATTTTACTCTGCGAGGGCAGGTTATCGCTACGCGCACGAATGAGCCGGATGATGCGACAATTACGTTATTAGGCTCGGATCCGCAAATGAGTATTGACCCAGTATCTAACGATACTTCATATTATAATTATTATGAAGCAATTACCTTTGATGGTAAACATACACCTGCATTTGATGGCGAGTCTTTCACCGGGCACGGTCTAAGAGCCGCAATCAATTATAACGACCGTAATTTGAATATCCAAACAAGTTATTGGGAATTCAGCCCCACCTT
Organism: Candidatus Zixiibacteriota bacterium; assembly: GCA_036480375.1. Lineage (NCBI taxonomy): Bacteria > Pseudomonadati > Candidatus Zixiibacteriota > Candidatus Zixiibacteriota bacterium. Next base: position 67,947 of record JAZGGI010000042.1, on the reverse strand, counting down.
TCGTCTTGATAATGGATTTGAGCCGCGCAACAATCGTCGTCAGGTTAATTTCAACAGCGGCTACCAACTGCGCTATGATGAGGGGATAATTGAAACAATTCGTCCCAGCATAATGTTAGGTCGCGTGTGGAACTTCGACGGGCAGATAAAAGACGAATGGGTGAACTTTTCCTGCGACCTTAGCCTGCGGAAATTACAAATTGGTTATCATCCGCTATTTATGCTCAGCCGCGAGAACTATGCCGGAATCCAGTTTGATGATATTTGGAATGTGCATAACTGTTTTAGTATTACGCCTTCCGGCAATTTTAGTCTGCATTGCAGTATTGATTACGGCCATCGAATCGCACGCGGGGCCAGGATAATGGGATATGAAACAACGGGAGGAGCGCTTATTGATTTCAGACCAACCAACCGCATTCGTATTGAAACCGACTTTAGATACACTCAAAGCCGAGCGGCCGATTCTACTGCCCGCTACAATAAGGATGATATGCTATTCAAGGGATTCCTGATGCGAAACAAATTGAGTGTTCAATATAATCGCGAATTATCAGTCCGTTTTGTAGTGCAATATAATGATTTCTCCAAAAGCTGGGACATTGATCCTCTGGTTACCTATCGGCTCACTCCCTTTTCGTTATTCTACATAGGTACAACTTATGATTTTATGAAATACTCAAATCTTAATAATGCGAAAGATATGATCCTTCCGGCATCGGAGACAGGACACGCCGGGACCAAACTTGGCTCCCGTCAATTTTTTATGAAGTTGCAGTATTTATTCCAACTCTAATATTGAACGGACATGGGATAGGCTCAATACCTAAAAGTTTTGAGCCTTTTTTAAACTAATATGCCTCTGGCTCGTCCTTAATATTTGAAATGTTGAGTTGAAAGAATCCCCTGGATTTTACAGCAATACATATATAAAGATAAAAACCGAGATTGGGAGGAATAGGGAGATGAGAGCAGTACCAAAGTTTGGCACCGGGGGCCATATCCTATCTATTTTGGCAACTGTCTTAGTTATTTCGTGTAATAATTTCGCGTGGGGGGATGAAGAATTTAAGCCGGTTTTTAACCCCACTATCAATATTTCCCGCGTTCAGGGAGAAATAAAAATCGACGGGAAATTGAACGATAGCGGTTGGAAAACGGCAACCACGACTGATAAATTTGTCGAGAATTATCCCGGCGACCAGATTAAACCGCCAGTTGAAACCAGAGTTTTTATTACTTATGACAATGATCGATTATATGTTGCTTTTCTCTGTTATGATAATCCAAAAGATATACGTACCTCGCTTCGTGAACGGGACATGATAAACACCGACGACAATGCTGTTATAATGCTCGACACATATGGCGATGGCATGATGGCATATTTCCTGAAAGTTAATCCCTATGGAATTCAGGGTGATGATCTCTGGTCGTTGAATTATGGTCAGGATGCAAGCTATGATTTAATCTGGGAATCGGCCGGTCAAATTACCGATTCGGGTTTCCAGGTGGAAATGGCTGTTCCATTTTCCAGCTTACGATTTCCCCGGCAAGAGAAACAAACCTGGCGGATTGATTTCTGGCGCAATCATAGGCGCGGAACAAGGCACAAAATTTCCTGGGCAGCCAGAGATCGAGACGATCCGTGCTTTGCTTGTCAATGGGGTTATTTAACCGGAATTGAAGGAGTTTCTCCCGGAAAAGGAATTGAAATTATTGCGGCGGTGACGGGCACTCAATCGGGCGAGCACGGGATTTATTCGACAGGTTACGATTCCCTGGGATTTCCTCTTATCGATTCTATGAAATTTGTTAACGATGATGTACTCGATGATTATTCTATAGGTATAAAGTACAATATTTCTTCGAATATAACGTCTGAAATTTTCATCAATCCTGATTATAGCCAGGTCGAGGCCGACGCCGACCAAATCGACGTCAATTCTACCACCGCTCTGTATTTCCCTGAAAAACGACCTTTCTTTCAGGAGGGAAGCGATCTGTTCAGGACTTCGTTTGATGTCGTTCATACGAGAATGATTAACGACCCCTTCATTGCCGCCAAGACAACTGCTCGTCTGGGAAAAACTTCGATTGCCTATCTTGCGGCAATGGATGAAAAGAGTCCTCTTATCATACCGTTTGAAGAATTCAGTTCGCCTGAATTACTGGCCGACACCAGCTTTTCCAATATCTTGCGCGTTAACCGTTCATTGGGCTCCAGCTCATATATTGGATTACTGTTAACAGATAGAAGGTTCAAGCAGGGCGGTTCCGGCACGGCAATTGCCGTTGATGGTATAAGCAGACTTACCAAGAATTTCCAATTTAAATATCAAGGAATCAAATCATTCACTAATGAACCAAATGATCCCCATATAACGAAGTTATCGTGGGAAAAATATCGCGATGATTTAATTTCCTCTCCTTACCATTATCAAACATTCACTTTTGATGATAAACACACTCCAGCCTTTGATGGTGAGAAATTCAGCGGGCACGCATTTTTGGGGGAGTTGAGATATAGTGCCCGCGATTTAACTATTAATGGGGATTATCGACAAACGAACCCAACGCTTAGATTTGAAAATGGATTTTTGACGAAGAATAATATGCGTCGTGCCACCATGGGGATTAATTATACTTACCGATTCGAGGGTGACTTACTTGAATATATGATGGCTTGGGTTGGCGCTGAAAAGCAATGGAACACTGATGGATTTGACAAATTTACTTCTTTTGAGGCAATGTATGAAGCGGTATTAAAAAAGGCCCAAATCCATTTCATGATTCAATACCGGAAAGGTAGCGAAAGATATTCTGGGATTGAATTTGACAATATCTGGAAAATCAGTTTTCACCATTTTAACATCCCAAGCGATCGATTTTCCTGTGGCGGATTATATGAAATATCCCGTCAGATTGCCCGGTCGGCTTTAACAATGGCTGATGCGAAGCGCGGTTGGCTTTGGGTTGATGTAAAACCGATTGACCGTCTCCTGATTGAAAGCAATATCAATTATACCAAGGCAGAGCACGCTGAAACAAAGAAAGAACTCTGGGATGGATATATCGTCAGATCAAAGATGAGCTTGAATTTCAATCGCGAGCTGTCTCTCCGATTCGTTACTCAATATAATGATTTCGTTAAAACCTGGGATTTTGATCCGTTACTCACTTATCGGTTGAGCCCATTTTCATTGTTCTATATAGGTTCGACTTATGATTATGACCGCCTCTATCTTGATACTGACAAAACAAAACTTATGAACCAGGGGGATTACGAGAAAAAGACGACGCGGCTCCGGTCAAGGCAATTTTTCATGAAACTGCAGTATATGTTTCAGATGTAACAAATTGAATTTGCGAACAATTGCATAACAATTCGATGTAAACTACTTTGATCTTGCGGGATTAAAATAAATCGTTATATTAATATTGTTGGGATAGAGAATCACTTCCGGCCAATCGTTTTAGGATCATCTCGATCCATATTTCTCGGGGGCAACAAAATAAAGGGGAAAGTTGGCAAAGGAGGATAATGTATGCGAATTATCACTACATCCATATTTGTTTTTTTGGTATTTTCGTTAATGCTATCCGTATCTTATGGCGATGATTTATATCGGATTCGCCTTTCGAGTGGTGCCGAAGCAAGATTTGTCGATTCACTTCAGGTTAAGCCGGTGGCTGTATTATTTCAAGGTTATTTGGTTCTGGCGGATGCGATTCAGGCCGATGAGTTGAGTACTGCCGGGATAGAAATAGAGGCAATAAAATCCAATGTCGACGTAAATCGCTTGGTAACCGGATTCTCACATGAGATAGTTGATAATAAATCCCTTGAATTAGTTTACAGCGAGGATTCATACAATCTTTATCAAATATTGGAATCAATTGATAAACAACCGCTTGCACAGCCGTTAGATTTGCAACCGCTCAATTCAGATGGCATTATATTTCAATATATTGCCCCTCGAGTTTTTGACAAGAATTATTATCAATTGCCTCAGGATTTGGAAATCGCGATGGACCGAATCAGTATGGATTCACTAATTTCTTATTCAGTAGTACTTGAAAGCTTCGATGGACGACAATCAAACACACCGCAAAATATTGCCGCCAGAAAATGGTTAAGGGGTAAATTCCAAGAGTTTGGTTATGATTCGACATATTATGACCACTTTACTAAAGGTTATCACTATTGGGATGGTATTGATTGCAATTATGGTATTGAAGTAACTGGTGCAAATGTGGTTGCAATAAAACCTGGCAATAAGTTTCCAAATCATCAAATAATAATAGGTGCTCATTTTGATACATATAATGGTTGGGCTGAGTGTATGGGGCAGCCCGGGGATATGAGCCCTGGTGCGGACGATAATGGTACTGGTGTTGCGGCCGTGTTGGAAATTTCCAGAGTTATAAGCGAGATTGAGACCGATTTATCAATAATCTTTGTGATGTTTGATGGCGAGGAAACAGTATTATTAGGCTCAGAACATTATGCCTTTAATGCATGGGCTTCCCGCCAAAATATTCAGTTTATGCTAAATATAGACATGATTGGTTACAGAGGAAGGTCTAATAATAGCGTAAAACTTTATCACGGAGATGATCTTTTCTTTGCAACCATGTGCGAGCATTTGGCTGATTCTCTGCTCGGATTTGGAGTGCATTTACTCGGTGGTCGATTACGTTCTGATACTTATTCATTTAAAAAACGGGGTTTTATCGCTAATTTTCTCCATGAGAACGGAAACAATTACTTATATCACTCAGCACACGATTCCATGATTTATGTTGATTTCGATTATGTAACGGATATAACCAAAATCGCATTGATTACAGTTTTGTCAGCCGACAAAGCGGTATCTCCCGGGCCTATGCTAAATGTAGAATATTGGGGAGGTCAGCCATCTGTATTTCCGGCCTTAGAGTCATCATCGATAACAGTGGCATTGGAAGGAGTAAATGGCGGCCTGGTTGATCCTCAGACAGCCGAATTTAATTATATCATAGATGAATCAGAACCATACACATCGTCATTAACGGAAGAATCGGGGGGTATTTATGTTGTACCAATACCCTCAGAGGCAGCCGGTTCAAAAATGAAATATTGTGTTAATGCCGAAGAAGAGCAAACGGGTCAGATGCTATGCGAAAATCCAGGATCTTATAAACAGGGCTATTTTTTATATTTTGATGAAATGTTATTTGAGGATAACTTCAATGAAGGTCAGGATTGGATAATTGAGGGGGATGCCGAGAATGGCCACTGGGAACGAGGGATTCCGGCAGGCGATGGGACCCACGGTGATCCTGTCGCGGATTATGATAATTCCGGATATTGCTTTGTGACTGGTAACAACCCTGGCGAATCCGATGTTGACGATGGAACGACATCGTTAATTTCCCCTTCATTTGATTTATCTGAATATTACGGTGAAGTCAGATACTCGGCCTGGCTTAGCAATGAGATTGACAGAAAGGATATGATCTTCGTATATGCCAGCGGAGATGACGGCGTATCGTGGGAGATAGTCGATACAATCGGTGACATCCACAATGAAGCGATTGGCGGTTGGCGGAATTATTCGTTTATTGTAAATAAATTTGTCGGAATGAGCCCTTCAGTTCGCATAAAATTTGACGTATCCGATATTTGGTCCGCGTCTAATGTTGAAGCGGGGATAGATGATTTTAAGATTTTACTATATGATTCTGACCCGCTTGAGATTGCAGAATATGATCTGGGTGAATGGACAAAGCATCGCCCCTATACAAATAAAATCACAGCAAGCGGAGGTGTGGGAGACTATTTCTGGTCAGAAGTGGGTAACAGTTTTACCTATAATGGTTTATTATTGGACTCAACCGGTATAATAACAGGAGCCCCGTTTAATAATCCCGCTGTAGCTCTTATTGCGGAGGTTGAGGACGAAGGCGGGAAGACCAGTCAAAAAACATTACACCTGATAGTTAACGAGCCCGTTGCCCTAAAAACATTTGAATTACCGGGAGGTATGATACATGAATACTATTCCGCGCAAATAATTGCTACCGGCGGAACGGGGGGATTAACATGGTCTGATAAATATGACGATCTGGACGGCACTCCACTAACATTAACTGAAACCGGATTATTATCCGGACTTATTAATGAGCCCAATACGTTTAGTTTTACGGTATATATTGAAGATACTACCGGAAGTACTCAGGAATGGACCTATGATTTTAATTTTAATTATATAAGAGGGGATGCCAATGGCGATAGAATGGTCAATGTTGGTGATGCTGTATTTCTAATCAATTTTGTATTCAAAGGTGGACCCGCACCGGACCCAATTGTGTTGGGCGATGCGTTTTGTGATAGCAACGTAAATATTGGCGATGCCGTTTATTTAATAAATCATATATTCAAAGACGGCCCAGGGCCTTGTTAGTGTATACTATAGATTAATAAGGTGTTTGCTATTTTATAAAGTATTGATTCATTTTAAGAATGCTGTAAAAAGCCGCCTTTGAAAAAAGGCAAGGTTATTATTCGTAATGTAAAGCAATAATCGGATCGACCCGCGACGCCCGCCAGGCCGGATACACCCCGGCCGTCATACCGGTCCCAACCGAAACTGCCAATCCCGCGATTGTCCAGATAAATGACAAGTGATAATGCCATCCCAGCGAAGCCGTAATTACCAGTCCCACCAGAGCTCCGAATAATATGCCGATCAATCCTCCGACGCCCGTTAGGGTCCCGGCTTCCACCAGGAACTGAAACAAAATATTTTTTCTTCTCGCACCGAGGGCTTTGCGAATGCCTATTTCGCGGGTTCTCTGGGTAACCGATATCAGCATAATATTCAATACTCCGATAACGCCGACCATTAATCCGACACAGGCCACGGCCACGGCAACCATGTGAATCGTTCCCATAATATTATTGACAGCATTTTTAAAGTATTCCTGAGTTCGAAAACCAAAATTATTCGGTTCTTCCGGGCGCAATCGGCGAACTCTTCGCAAAGCATTAATAACCTGATCCATCGCTTCGCCAAACATATCCCGTGAAATGGCGCTGGCCAGCAAATAAACCCGTTTTGTATTCGGATAAAATTGATCAAAGGTCGTCATCGGGATATAGATAAAGTCATTTTCGCTAATACCAAAGAAATCGTCGATTTCTTCCTGAACCCCGATGACGGTAAATGGATAACCGTTGACCTTGATTTCCTTTTCGATAGCGTCTTCGCGATGATCAAAAAGGGCGTCGGCCACGGCCGGACCGATAACGCATACTTTAGCCGCTCGACGCATATCATTATCGTCGATAAACCGGCCGTGAGACACATCACGATTGGTGACAATCGCCTGCTCCGGCCAGCACCCCCGGAAATCATCGGGCGACCTGATTTCGCGACCCATATATTTGGCGACATTGCGGAAAGCTTTCTTTTCAGGAGATACGGCCTTGATCAGAGGGCACATATCCCGAATGGCCAGAGCTTCATCCATTGTCATGTCTTTGCGCCGACGCTCTTCATCGGTCATATTATCAAAATCAGTATCATCACCCCACTTGGTAACGTAGATAACATTACTGCCGATTTTGTCAATCGAAGCCTCCGTGTATTTTATGAATCCTTCCATGATAGTATTGACAATAATGACCGCTCCGATCCCTATCATGACGCCAAGAATCGTCATTCCGGAGCGGAATTTGTTTGACCGCAGGGCATCAAAAGCCAACCGGATGCCTTCCTGAACCTCAGCCGGAATCTTCCATGTTTTACTCATAGGTCAAAGCCTTTATCGGATCAAGCCGAGCCGCTTTTCGGGCCGGATATATTCCAAAAAACAGCCCCACTCCGGTTGAAATTCCAAATCCCAGAACGATGGCCATCGTCGTCGGGGTGATAAATACATCCATCCAGTTGACCAACATGTATTGACCGGTTTTAATTCCGAGGAAAACGCCAATCAATCCTCCGATCAAAGATAATATGACGGCCTCATAGAGAAATTGTACCAGAATTTTATTTTGGCTGGCGCCAAGAGATTTTCGAATTCCAATTTCTCGGGTTCTTTCAGTCACCGAAACCATCATGATATTCATAATAACAATGCCGCCGATGACGATTGAAAGAAGTGGTAGAGAAATCATGATTACCCTCGAAGCTCGAGTGATATCATTAATAAAACTCAATAAGGACGTCGGCGAATAAATTTCAAAATCATCGGTATCAGCAAAAGGGACATGCCTGATAGCTCTTAAAGCCGAGCGAACCTGTTCCATCGCCACATCGCGTTTGTCCAGTGTAACGGCGCTGATCATCAGGCGCACTGGATTGCCCGGTTGTTTATAGATTTTTTGATGCGTCGAAAGGGGGATAACGATTTCTTCATCAAGACCCTGGACAATTTCCGAATCGAGTTTTTCCATCACGCCAATGACAATAAATTCTACATTTCCAATTTTGAATTTTTTCTCTATGGGATCAGATTCCTCAAACAACTTAGTGTAAATTTTATAGCCGATAACCGCGACATTCTTTTTGCGATATTCATCTTCCCAGTTGATATAACGCCCCATCAAAATATCATTGGAGCGCATTGCCAGGACATTGGGTGTTTCGCCTCTGATTTCGAGCCGTCTCATTTTTTGCGAGCCGTATTTGGCGCTTCGGTAAGCAAAGGCTTCGGCCCCGACATCTTCGCAGTCGGGGCAGGCTTCTTTGACGGGGGTAATCAGTCCCCGAGTGATTTTCTTGCGTTTGAGCATTTTTACATAATCGGCCCAGTTGTAATTGAAACCGAATCGACTGACTATAAATGCCCTCGGACCCAATGATTCGAAAGTGTCTTCAATCTGTGCCTGCCATCCCTCAACTAAAGACACAACGGCAATCACCGAAGTCACACCCATGATCATTCCCAGAACAGTCAAACCTGAGCGAAGACGATTGGCCCATAGTGCGGAAACGGCTTCACCAATAATTGAAATTAAAATCCTCATGTTGTCAGGCTCCGCCTATAATTGGCTTTCTTCTTTGATCCGATCCAATGAAGTTTCATCGATTTTTACATTTTCCTCATGCCCTAATTTTCGGAGTGTTTGATATGAACCGGATACGACTGTGTCGCCGGGAGTAACTCCGGATAATACGGCGATATGACGATCATCGGCAATACCGGTCGCGGTTTCGACAAATTTAGTCTTGCTATTATTAATAATAAAAACGCCGGAACACGTTATTTTATCCCTTTTCCTATTGCCCGGTTTATAATTAGAAGCCTCTTCATCTTGCTCGCCCGGTTCAGGGTTTTCAGAATTCATTGAAGCCGGGAACTCTTCAAGAATCCGCTTTAACGTATCGGGATGAAATTCTCGCGTTACAACCGCGGCATACGGGATCAAAACAGCTTCGGATGTGAAATCGGTGGTAATATCGACCGTCGCCGACATTCCCGGTTTGATATTTCCAATCATTTCATCAAAACGTACTTTGACCTGGAAATTGGTTGAATAATCCTCGGTGCCTTCGCCGGTTATCATAGCGCTATTTCCAATTTCGACCACCGAACCCACAAATGATGTATCCCGATAGGCGTCAATTCTTATTTCCGCTTCCTGCCCGATAAATATTTTGCTTACTTCGGTCTCATCAACGCTGACTTCCACTTCAAACACCGATAAATCGGATATGGTTATCAGTCTCTTGCCCTGGGTATATGACGTCTGAGCCTGTGCGATTTCTCCCACCTCAACGTTCAAATAAGTAACAATTCCCGACATCGGTGCCGAGATTACGGTTTTAGCCAGATTATCCGCGGCTTTTTCCACTCGCGAACGGGCAATTTTCACCTGAGCCTGCATCGCTTCATAATTCGCCTTTGAATTCTCATAAGCAAAAGTTGCCTCGGAATAATCGGTTTCCGAAATAAGCTGTCGATTGAAAAGGCGGGACTGGCGTTCATAGTCATTTTTATTTTTTTCATACAGAGCGCGAGCCGCTTCCGTACGGGCAGCCATTTCGTCGTAGGCGAATTGAGCCTGCAACATATCGGCCCGCAATTGGACTGTGTCGAGTAGGATTAGCCGATCGCCTTTTGAAACCTGAGCTCCTTCATTTACGAATACACCGATAATTTCGGCCGACACTTCGGCCGTGATTTCAACTTTTGTCTGGGGCTGAATTCTGCCTGCTGCCGTCACGATTTCCGAAATATCATCAATAAAAGCCAGGTCGGCCTGAACCAATGTTCCTTCATCGCCATTGGTCGTAGAACCGATAATCACCGCCACAATAACCACCAGTATGGCGACCAGGAATAAGTACCTTTTAGTTTTTTTCCGCATAGACATAAGTTATACCTGCCATCTTAAATTACCTGGTACCGCCGAATCGGCGGAGATTTTATGAGAAGAATCCGACCATTCGAAAGTTATTATATTAGACCAAGATCGGATTCAATTGTTGCAGATATTAATAAAAAATTATGGGCAGGCTGGGCACGGCGCCGGACATGCTTTGAAAACATGATTGATTAAAAAAACGGCGTCGCTGACGTTAATGGTTTTATCACCATTGGCATCACCACATTGATGGCCGAAGAAATTCAGGATAGATAACATTGCGTCTTCTCGATTAAGCTTACATCAGCGGCAGTAATTTGGTCAGGATTGGTTTGATTATTAGCTCCTCCAGTGCCAAAGATGACGACCGTAACGGTATCCCCAAAGATCCGGTTATTCGAACCACCCCAAATCGGCAGATAATTGGATGATATATATTCTGACTTCAAATAATTGCGCAGAAAAATAGGATATTGACTATGTAATTGTGCCGCAATCCCCTAGCCGGATAGGAATAGGTTCCCCCATTATCTAAAACAGACTGAATTGCGGAAATTTCAAACACATTCAAAGGCTCAGCTCTGTTATCTCCCGTGAACCACTACAAATCCGTCGGGGGCGATTTCATAATATCGACCAATCCATAACATATCTTCATAACCTGCGATTTCGGGATTTGTTACTCCTGCTCAGCCTCCGCTATTATTTACAATTAAGGACAACCAATTCTGATATACATTATCCATTCCTTTTGAAGCAGGAACGGCACATTTTACCATTCAAGGAATGAGTTTTAAGATGAGACATAAGGCGGCAACGATTATTGATTTCCGCGCATTTTTCAGTCTGCGTTCTAAAATGATAGCCTTGTCTATCGTTGATTAGAATATAGTATATTTGACCGCCACGACAAATTATTTCTAACAATGAAATACAGGGATAAGAATTTTGTAATTTTGGAATGAATTGATATATAATTAAAGGATTCATTCAATCACACAGGATAAGCGACACGCCTCTCAAACATTCAAAATAGGCCATCAGCATCAATTCTTAATACGTATAGAATATGGAAATTGAATAGATGTATGCTACCTGCCTCCGCCGCCTAAATGCCCTTCTATACAGATCCGTTATGCGGCGTATGAAATTTACAAATGGGTCTGATGGCCTGAAATCAAAGGAATAGATGATTGCGATTAATCATCTTAACATGGATGGAAAAAACCGAAAAAATCAATAAGTGTCGCAGGAAAAGAACTTCAATCTTACCTGTGTAAACATATTTTCACTCACGCCAGATATTGTGATAGTTCTGCCCATCGTTTGATTGTTATATAATTCACTTCTACAGACCATCTCATTCCTTTGAAAATTCGCGACCCGTGAACTTTTTAGTGAGGTTTGTCTTTGAGTTTATCAGAATTGCTGAGAATTTTGAGCCTCAGGATGGGTCGGGATATAACGTGCTTTCAAAGCGATTTATAGAAGTGAAAAATGTTTAATAAAAAACTTGGAAAAAATTTATTTTTTGTTGACACCTTTACGGTTAGTGTATGATTTTCCCATTGGGTAGTTATATGAAAAAAAGGACATGGAAAGTCTTCTATCATGGATGAGAATTACATAATGTTTTTTATAAGCAAATATAACCAAAAAACCGCAAAGGATTGAAGGGAGGGATGTATCGAAAATTTATTGTTAAAGAACTTTCTTGGAAAAGTATTCATAATCTATACCAATGACAAAGGAGGAGTTTAAAAGCATGAAGCCAAAAGTTTTTATCGTAGTGTGTTTTATAGCATGCTTAATGGCGGCTCCTATTTGGGCGGGTGTTACCGGTGCCATAACCGGCACGGTGGTTGACTCCCAGACCAAGGAACCGTTGCCCGGTGTTTCGGTTAGTATTGCCGGAACAACAATGGGGGCAAAAACCGATCTGGAGGGGCGTTATATTGTTTTGAACGTCGCGGTCGGAGCATACACTCTTGTTTTTAGTTCCGTAGGTTATTCTCGGGTGGAGGTTTCCAACGTGAGAGTTTCCGCTGACCTGGCGACATTCCAAAATCGGGAAATGGATCAGGAGACGACGGAAACCGGACGAGTGATTACCGTTACCGCGGAACGTCCTATGGTAATTAAAGACCGAACAACATCGGTCAGCATCATTGACCGCGAAGAACTACTTGCCTTGCCGACCCGCGGTTTTGAGCAAATTGTTGGCATTCAAAATAGTGTTGTTCGCATGAACTCAAACGTTGATACCCGTCAAAGGAGTAATCGAGAATCATCCTCGGCGACAGCTCCAGAGATTAACCTTCGCGGCGGACGGCCTTCAGAAGTCGCCTATTATGTTGATGGTTTTTCACAACAGGATCCATTAACCGGAATTTCATCAGCCAACATCAACAATAACGCGATTAAGGAAGTCTCGGTTACTTCGGGAGCTTTTTCGGCCGAATATGGACATGTCGCTTCCGGTATTGTACAGGTTGTGACTAATTCCGGGACCGAGGAATACAAGGGAAATATCGAAGTGGTCAGTGATAATATTGCGACTCCCTTTGGCTATGACAGCTATGATCATAACTGGTATTCAGGAGATATCGGAGGACCTATACCCGGCGTGGAAAACGCCTATTTCTTCTTCTCCGGGGAGAGGCGGTTCTTGAGAGACCGCACTCCATCGGTACGGACAAAAGAAGTATACGAGGAATTTGGATTAGATGAATTCTTTGATGATCCGCAACGTCTACCAAATAACCATGTCTCGGGCTGGTCATATCAGGGCAAAATCGATTGGGATTTAACGTCTAATCTGAAATTGATGTTGAACGGAAACGGCTCCATCGATAAATGGCAGGAATATCTCCATTATTATATGAATCCATCGTTCCCCGATCAGGTTAAACACTCGACCAAGTATGATGATCGCAACCAGGGTATAAATCTTAAGATTACCCATACCTTAAGCCCTGAGACATTCTATAATCTTAGCGCATCATACTTCCGCACCGAACGCCATCGCGGAGATGGAATCCTCTTTGATAATTATCGTGCCTATTATCGGACGATTGATTTTATGCTGGCCGATACTATGCGATCACTTGAATTACCCAATCCCGAATATGATGTCCATAATCTATTTAGGGAGGGCGATTCGGCCTTTGTCGGAGATTACTTTACAGATTATGCCGATACCGATGCCGATACATTGATTGGCTATTTTGAATCATTCTGGCCCAATTTCATGCGCCGTAAATCAATCTACTGGCAAGGTAAGGGTGATCTGACTCATCAGGCTGGAACCTATCATACTCTCAAGATTGGTTTTGAATTCCAGCGCCATACTATCAGTCGCTTTGAGAGTCTGAACGCAACTCAGGATCAGGACAGCGCGAAAGCAGTTGAAAGAGTAAATCGATATGGTTATGATTTGGATGCGCAGCTGGCTGACATTGACGGCTTCATGAATAATACTAAGCATCCGATTAACCTCGGACTGTATATCCAGGATCGTTTTGACTGGCGGGGCTTTATAGTTAACGCCGGTATTCGATTCGATTATTTTGATTACAAAGGCCTCTGGGTGAAAAATCCCGAACGGCCGTTTGATCCGGATACCACAGATATACATGAAGTAGATGAATCGGATCTGGAAGCATCCAAAAAATTCAAACGCCTCTCACCGAGATTAGGAATTTCATTCCCAGTCTCCGATGAAACGCAATTATATATCAATTACGGGCAAATGTATCAACGCCCCGATTTGGTTAAACTTTATTCCGGTTATGATTTCATGAACCAGAGAGTAACGGCAGGTTCGTACTACCCATTCCCGAATCCGGGTTTGGAGCCTGAAAAAACAATCCAGTATGAATTTGGTCTGACAAATCAGTTGAGTGATAATATGGTTTTCGGAATTGCGGCCTATTATAAGGACGTTACCGGATTAACTCAGATTTTCCATCAGACCCCGGGTGTACCGCGTGTATATGATTTCTACGGTAATACCGACTTTGGAACAATCAAAGGTTTTGATTTTAGTCTGACTATGAGACGAACTCGCAATATGAGTTTCAGTCTCAAATACACTCTCAGTTATGCTACCGGAACCGGTTCCTATACCGACGCGACCAACAACGTGGCATGGAAAAGCCCGGATAGTTTCCCCAAACAGACTCAACCTCTTGATTATGATCAACGCCACAGCGTAATCGGAATATTTGATATACGCACAACCAAGGGCGAAGGTCCCAAATTGGGTGACACTTATATTCTGGAAAACTTTGGATTTAATACCATCGTTCAAATTGCCAGCGGAACCCCATATACTCCGATGTTGCCTTATGACGGCGTCAGTGTTAATACTGCCGTATGGCAGGAGCCGACCGGGCCTGTAAATTCGGCTAATCTTCCATGGACGTATGTTATTGACCTGAAAGCTGATCGTTCAATTGATTTAGGCAATTTTAAGCTGGTCCCCTATATTTGGGTCAAGAATCTTCTTAATACCGAAAATCCAACGAACGTTTATGAAGGTACAGGCAAAGCCGATGTTTCGGGTTATCTGGAAACTCCGGCAGGTCAGACTCGGGTCGATAACGCTAGTGTAGGCTCTACTGACCGGTCTTTTGGCGAAGAATTCGAATATCGATATAAACTGGGCCAGAATAATCCTAAAAACTATTCCAATCCCAGGATAGTATATTTTGGTTTAAGGTTGTCATTCTAAGAAGAAGAGGATGAATAAAATGAAAATAAAACTTCTAGTCTTTTTGCTGGTAATCCTTTTCGCGGTGCCTGTCATGGCATTGCCACCCAAAGGATATATCAGTGATAAAGCAGCGGTAACCGATAATACGACATTTATCGACGCCAACCGTATATTGATGTTTGTCACCAATCACGGGAATTTTGGCAGAGATTTATCCGGTTACTTCGGCTATGATTATGGAACATTTTTCCCGTATGCCGGTGATCCGGCTCCAATCTCGGCCGGCGATGATCTTGCCATAAGATCGCCATATTATGCTGGCGGTCTTTGGGTTGGAGGGGAGGTAAACGGCCAAAGACGTGGTGCTTTATCGGAATATGGTAGTGAATACGTTCCCGGTCCGATGATTGGTACTACATTTTCGCCAGACTCACCAGATTTCAGGGTTTTGAAACTTTATCGCGATTCCCTGGCCGGAAACCCAAATCAGGATTATTTGGACTATCTTGACAACGCGGTTGCCTGGGGCGCTCCAATAATGCTTGATACTTTGGGCGAACCCATTCTGGACGCCGATAATAAGCTACAGCCGGAAATGTTGGGCGATCAAATGTGTTGGGCCATTTACAACGACGCCGACCCCGATAAACGCGGCGATGTTGACGGCGGGACAACTGCTCCTTTGGGCCTTGAAGTCAAGCAGACCGTTTTTGCTTTTGACCGCCAAGGATCTCTGGGGAATATTGTTATTTTGAAATTCCAGATATTCAATAAAGGCGGCAATACTATCAATGATTGTTATTTCTCGATATGGTCCGACCCTGATTTGGGCGGTGCCGGAGATGACTTAGTAGGGTGTGATACTCTGATAGGTCTCGGATTTGTTTACAATGTCGATGATAACGATACTTTTTATGATGATGTGCCTTGTCTCGGTATTGACTTTTTCCAGGGACCGCTCCGAGCCGCTACTCAAGCGGAAATCGATGCTGCGGATCCGGCCGATACCACAGAAGACGGTGAGCTGATTTTGGGAAGAATGTGGGGAAAAACCTATCCCGACTCTGTAAATTACGGGATGGGATCATTCTTCAAATACATCAACGGTACCGATCCGGATAACTTCACCGAAACCTACGCATTTATGCAAGGTTTGGATGGTAAGACCGGTAACCCTTATAATTATAATGGTGTTGATCTTAAGTATATGCATTCAGGTGATCCGGTAGCGGATGTGGGTGACCTTGATATCAATCCCGCCGACCGGCGTTGGATGCAGACAACCGGACCGGTTACTTTCGCTCCGGGCGACTCGACCGAAATTTTGGCTGCCATAATCGTAGGGTTGGGCACTGACAGGTTGACCTCAATTACTCTCGTGAAGGAATTGGATATATTCGCACAGAGATTATATGAATCAGGGTTCAATCCTCCAAAACCCCCGGCTGCCCCAGTAGTGAATGTAGCCCAATTGCCGGGGGAAATAATCTTCACATGGGGTGATACTTCCGAAGTTGATCCCGGCGATTTTGAATACGAAGGTTATTCTTTCTGGCAGGGTGAAACAGCCGCTGGCCCCTGGACCTTATTGAATACATGGGACGTGGTAAATGCTCGAGACAATGCCCTTGTCGATTCGCTAAGAGATCCCATTACCGGTTTAATTGTTGGAGATCCCAAACGCGACCTGAGTAATTCAAGACTGGCTTATAGTCGTACTGTCACGCAAGACAGGATAAATGGGGGTTTACTTAACGACGTTACGGAATATTTCTTCCGCGTTACGGCGTTTTCGTTTAGCTATATTTTTGACGATCAGCCGGTTCCTAATCAGGACCGTTTCCTCGAAAGCCAAACGGTATTGCGTGTCTTCCCGCAATCACCGACAGCAGGAACATTGTTTGGCGCCGAAGGTAACGATACTCTCGAGGTAACTCATACCGGCGGGGGTGACGGCAGCGTATTGCCGATTGTTACCGATCCTTGGCTACTAACAGGTGATACTTATGAAGTAACCTTTGAAGACGATGCCCTGTTGGGTGAGACCGTATGGCATTTAGTCAATGTTACTACCGGCGATACTTTGCAAATGGGACAGTTGAATCAAACCGGTGATCATTTTTATCTCCCGGTTGAGGGTATGTTGATTAAAGTTCTCGGCCCAACTCCTGGCGTAAAACCGGGTAGTGCGGGTTGGGAAATTCCAAATGGTACTCGCCGATTTACTTGGGCAAGTGCAGACTTCGGCTTTGAAGGTTTCGGAGGAGCTCTCGGTTGGGCTGGTCCGGGCGATGTGTGGGGAGGTCACGATCCGGTCGATCCTTCAACTATACCGGCTGTACTTCTCAAGTTGGCGGCCGTTGATGAGAACGGCGTCTTCGATCCAGCGGATGAAAATGTATCATATGCATACAGATATGGCCGTGGCTTTGGTGATCCACCGGCACTGCCTGAATTTGCGCCATTTATGATTAACGGCGGCAGTTACGGTTTTCAGGATTTTGAAAAGAGCTGTCCACTTTCTGCCTGGAATATGGATGTGGATCCTCCGGAAAGATTAGCGGTCGGATATCTGGAAAACAATGCCGCATTAGCTGTTCTGGATGGAAAGTATTGGCCCAGAGATCACAATCAATATGGCATAGGTGGTCCGGCAGAAGGTTCAAGTAATATTGATGGTGGTGGTCCTCGTGAATGGCTCTGGATTTTCAATGCCCCATATTCCGAAACTCCGGTTGCGGAATATCAATTAAACGCCATCGATGATCCGATGCCGATAATGTACTGGGCGACTTGGAACAGGCATGGTACTTCAGGTCTGGTTTTTGAGGATGGAGATGAATTTTTGATTATTCCTGCCCGAGTAAATACACCAAGCGATGTTTTTACTTTTACCTCTCTGGTAACGACCGTAGCCAAATCCGAATCAGCTCTGGATGATATTAAGGCGGTTCCGAATCCATTCTATCTCTTCGGTGGTTATGATCCGTCACCGGGCATCAAGCAGATTGCCTTCCATCATCTGCCGGGCGCCTGCACTATAAAGATATTTAATCTCGGTGGTGATCTGCTTCGTACTATTGATAAGGATGACCCATCGACGGCTATAGCTTACTGGGATGTCTTAACCGAAAATAATCTCCCGGTTGCCTCCGGTATTTATATCTATGTTGTTGAAGCCGAAGGTTATGGCACAAAGATTGGCAAAATGGCGGTCTTTGTTGAAGCCGAAGTATTGAAGATATATTAAACAAGGAGGATGATAGAAAGATGAACAATAAATACCTAATTATGTTTTTGATTCTCCTTGTTGTGAGCCTTAATACGGCTTACGCAGGGAACGTACTGCGTTTGGGCAGTGCCGGTGGGCAGGAACTTCGTCTTCCGGTTGGCTCTCGCGGCACGGCCTTGGGCGGTGCAGTCGTGGCTGACGCAACCGGGGTTGAATCAATATTCTGGAATCCTGCCGGTCTGGCCTTTACCACACGTACTGAGGCTATGTTTAGCCATCAGCCATATTTGGCCGATATTGATGTCAATTTCGCCGGTGTGGTTACCCGCATTGAAGATTTTGGAACGATCGGCGTCGCCGCCAAGATTGTTTCAATCGGCGACATAGAAGAAACTACCGAGGACTATTCGGACGGCACCGGACGAGTATTTTCACCGACTCTGTCGGTAATTTCACTCTCCTACGCGCGTATCCTGACTTCGAATGTATCCTTCGGATTTACGACCATGTTTGTCAACGAAAAGATATTCGAAGTTTCGGCTTCCGGTTTAGCTTTCGATGTCGGTGTCGTTTTTGACCCCAACTGGAATGGCCTCAAGCTGGGCATGGTGATTAAGAATTACGGACCCGAAATGGAATTCGGCGGTCGCGGATTCGATCGTTCCCTTGACGGTGACCGTCCAGCCCGTCCGGTTGTCGCTTCCTTCGACCTGCCAAGCTCCATCAACTTCGGAGCATCATATCGCTTCTTTGACCAGGAAAAGAGCATGGCTTCTTTGAATGGAAATTTCCGTTCCAATAACTACTCCCAGGATGTCTGGCAGGGTGGTATGGAATATGTCTTTGACGAGAAGTATTCCTTGAGAGCGGGTTATAATTACGCCGATCAGGATGATTACATATATGGTTTCTCAGCCGGAGGCGGACTGATGTTCGACCTGGGCGGAAACACCATGAGCTTTGAATACGCATGGGCTGAAACCGGTGATATATTCGATGCCAATCAATATTTCACCCTAAAGTTCCTATTCTAAGCGAGTTTTACTTGAATTAAAGCCGGGTATTGTAATAAATACCCGGCTTTTTTGTATCATAATTTAAAAATTAACCCGGCAGAACAGGTCCACCGGGCTAATTCACACTTCTGTCGAATTCAACAAAAGTTACAGCCCCAAGCTCCCCTTAACGTTAGCCCCGTGTGTTCCCTGGGTAATAAATACTACGCCCTTGCACGCCCAACACGGTGATAGTATAAGATAGTTCAAAAATCACTAAGACGCAATCAAAATTTGAAAATCGTATTCTTTATTGTTCTTCGCCGTTTCAAGCTTCAAAATAATAAAGCATCATCGAAAATTCGCAAAGCGCAAATTTTTCCTAATATTCAGGCTTGAGAAAACATATATTTGGATTATGTCGGATTATTATTCGGAAAAACTTTCGGCCAAGAAGCTAAAAAAATGCTACGATATCGCGCCTCCCAGAGTCAAACAATATCTTGAAGCCGAATTCGCTTATGTCCTCGAATATATCAAACCCGATGATAGAGTACTCGAACTCGGATGCGGCTATGGACGGGTACTAAGTTGTTTGTCATCGATAGACTTGTCCATATACGGAATAGATACTTCTCTTGAAAGTCTGATGATGGCAAAATCCTTTGAGCCGGCAGGAAAGCATTTTCATTTGGCGAATATGGATGCCGGATCGCTCGGTTTTGCTGATAATGTTTTCGATGTTGTTTTATGTATCCAAAATGGAATATCGGCGATTAAGATAAATCCCGAAATACTTCTATCCGAAGCTCTTCGCGTCGCACGCCCAAAGGGGATAATCATGTTCTCCAGCTATTCCGAAAAATTCTGGGACGAACGTCTGAATTGGTTCGAACTGCAATCAAAAGAAGGTCTTCTGGGTGAGATTGATTATGACGCAACCGGCAATGGCGTTATCGTTTGCAAAGACGGCTTCCGTTCCGATACGTTTAGGCCCGATGATTTCATAAAGCTTGCAAACGAATTTAACCTCGATGTGAAAATAGAAGAAATCGACAGTTCAAGTATATTCTGTAGATTCATTGTTGATAAGTTTTTCTGAAGCAATTAATCAAAATGCCATTTTTATTTTGAATTTTCAGCTTCATCCCAATGTAGAGAATCTTACATTGTATTATCCGAATATATGGACGCATATGCCGCTCCTGAACGGATTTCCATTTATATTAGCTCTTTGGCTTATTCGAGTTTGAATCAAGACGATACGTCATTGAATAAATCGCGATAAACAGCGATTAAACGGCGGCATCGCAGGGATGCCGCCCTACTCGTTACTTCTTCTCAGGGAACGTGATAAAACCAACGACTGCTCCGGTGGGGTCTTTGACGACGCAAAATCTGCCAACCCCGGGAATATCCATCGGGCCGTGCATAACTTCGCCGCCCAATCCGGCGACTTTGCCCGCCAGGACATCAACATCGTCAACGGTGATATAGGCCATCCAGTGCGATGGTACTTGGGCGGGAACTTCGGCCGGCATATCCATCATTCCGGCGGCTTCTTTTTCCCCGGCTTTTAGAATGGTATATTTCATTCCCGGCATTTTGCTGTCGGCAAATTCCCAACCAACCAGCTCACTATAAAATTTCTCAGCCGCCGCCGCATCACGCGTCATCAATTCATTCCAGCAAAAAGTCCCATGGACCGGTTTCTCGTCAGCCATTTTATTCTCCTTTGTAATAAATTTTTGTTTTGCTAACACATCAAGGTAATGAATAGATGCGGATATTCTATCACATTGTGTAGGATAATTTAAATATGTGATAATATGAGATAGGGCGGAAGTTGAGGGATTTCAATTCCGAGATTTTTGCCAACGCTACTAATCCTCTAGATACCCATAATCAATCAACTCATAAGTCACTTTCGTCATCGGCCCGAGATTATACTCGCGTACCGTTCGTGACATGACTCCAATATTTGGAACAAGCAAACTTTCAACACCCTTAAAATAACTTAATCCCTGCTGCGAATAAAAATGTTTGAAAGCCGTAAATTCGCCACCCTGACGATATCTCACGGGGACTTTTTCAAACACATCAGGAATCGGGAAAAAAAACAGGATGCCCCAGTACCGACCAACAGTCAGGGGAAATTCATAATAATAATCACGGAGCGGATTCAGCTCCGGAATAGTGATTCGGGGAAGAGGATAAACTTCAATTCGGTTATCAACCACGGCTACATATTCCGTATCCTGACGGTCACCGTAGTCGTATACCCAGACCTTACCAAGAATATCCCCGCTGACGGTCGAAACGGTTATCGTATCGGTTACCAAAACGAATACGGTGTCATAGATATTGTTGATACTATCGTATGATTCATATTTCCAGAAAAAGGCGATATCATTGGGAAACTGCTCGATATAAAAAGTCGTCAAATTAAAATTCAATAATTCCCATGTCTCATTCACCCTTGTATGCAATTGCGCCCCGTCGGAATACTGAGAAAGATGATGGCGGTAAACCATCCCAACGCTATCGGCAATCCAGGTCGTGCTGTAATTGCCGCCGCCCTCAAAATCTCGCCACCAGATGCGATCAATTTTAGTCGCCGATGTAAATGTTCCCGCCGGAACGGAAATTGTGCCTATCTCAGTTACCCGGCTGGTGTCATCATATATATTGGGTCCGGTCCACATACTGTTAAGTTCAAATGGAAATACAAACCATTCACCGCTTTCCATCATTAAACTGTCATTTGAGATCATCAGCGTATCGCCTCTGAAAGTATAATAGCGTCGTATGACGCCGTCAGAATAATTGACATTCCACTTCATTGTCAAAAGAGTATCTTCAACCGTCAGCGTATCAACTATTGACACTTCAACCGTATCGGTTTCGCCAGTCAGGCTGTCATGAACGGCATACTCCCAATACATTCCAACCTCCTTGGGGAAATTATGTTGGGATGTCAGTACAAGTCCCATTTTTTTACTCGAGACAGGATCGTCATCGCACCCGGATATTAAAAATGCGGCTATGGCGAAAATTATCAAATTCAGGTATAAATGTCTCACAGTTTCTCCTCTTTAAACATATTCCTCGTAGAAAATCAAGCAAGAGTCGTGCCTTAAATCAACCAATTAATAACGTCAAACCGGATAATGAATTATCAATCCACCGATGAATTTCAAGCTTACCAATTTTGTACCAATCGGTACAGATGAACATATTAGGTCCATTTTAGGCGTTTATGAGTGCCCAGGCGTAAGTCCTGATTTCTTTTCAAAAAAACTGGAATTTTTATTTCTTTTTTTTTCGCATGGCAGATACCAGAAGTAATAATCCCGCGACAATCAGTACTATCGCGATCAAAGGAATATCCGGCTCGTATTGAGTCCAGATCCCCCCGATAATAAAAAGAACGCCGACCACAAACCAGAAGCCTTCAATCGCCAGACTGAATGACCTGCGCAATAACTGAATCACCAATGTAATTACGCCGATACCGATCAGGCTAATGCCAATATCCAATTCTGCGAGAAATCCAATACCGATCCAGATAAAGAACAATCCCCAGCCCAGGGTACCAAGTTTTCCGGCCTTATCATTTTGAATCGTTGGCTGTTTTTCCCCGGCTGCTTCCTGAACCATTTCCTGATCTTCCATAATACTCTCCCGGTATAAATTAAAATAAGTTGTTCAGCGCCGATGACTAACATGGATGGATTTTCAGGTGCGATAATATTTTATCGCCTCACGATAAAAAAAATAAGATGTGGAAGCAATAAAAAAAGGAAGTAGCCAATTATGATCTATTATTGCCTTGTTTCTTTTGCTTTTTAGACCCTTTATAAATCTCAAACTTCAACAGCCTGCATTCCAGAGGGCCGTTATATAACTTGATACGCCGCGTTGCCCGCAGACCGATGTTCTTGGCCGCTTCTAAATTTGAAGTCAAAATATAAGCGTCATATCCGATGAATCTCTGCTTCAAGGCATCACCGATTTTTTTATACAGCTCGTTGATTTCGGAAACCGGCATTCTTTCGCCATAGGGAGGATTAATGATTACAATCCCCTTACTCGCAGGTGGTTTTTGTCTTTCCAGTGATTTACATTCGATTTTTATATCTTTTGATAATCCTGCCAGTTTGATATTAGCCATCGTCTGGCTCACCTGGGCCGGATCAATATCGGAACCGACGATTTTACAATTTAATTGGGTTAAAATAGAAGCTTTAGCTTGACTCTTTATATTATCCCATAAATTTTTGTCAAGGTCTTTCCAGTTGAAAAATCCAAAGTACTCGCGGTTCAATCCCGCGGCAATATTTTTGGCTATTAGCCCGGCTTCAATTATAAAGGTCCCCGAGCCGCACATGAAATCAACAAATGCTGACGATCCGTCCCATCCGGACATTTTGATAATTCCCGCCGCCAGAACTTCGCTCAAGGGAGCCTTGCCGCCTTCTTTGCGATACCCGCGATGTGAAAGCGGACCGCCAGAACTGTCAAGCGATAAGGTTGCGGTTTTCTTTTTTATATGAACGTTGATTCGAATATCGGGATCAGTCGCGTCAACCGAAGGACGCTTTTCCTGCCTCTTACGAAACCAGTCGGCTATGGCATCTTTGGTTTTTTGGGCGACAAACATCGAATTTGAAAACTCGGAATAATTGATGACGGCATCGATTGCGAACGTCTGGTCGACATCCATATAATCCGACCAGTCAATTTGCGAGACATTATGATATAATTCGCCAGCCGACCCCGCTTGAAATCGTTTCACCGGTTTTAAAATTCGGGTCGCCGTGCGACACGTCAGATTTGCTTTGTATAGTATTGATTTATCACCGGAAAATCGAACCGATCTTTTCATAGGAATGACATCGGCCGCGCCGATTGCGGACAACTCATCGGCTAAAACTTCTTCGAGCCCGGACAGAGTTTTGGCGACCATTTCACCTTTTAGTATGTTTGTATTTGGAAATTTCAATCTCCATTTATCCTCGATTTGCCGCTTACTTAATTGTCACCGTATTTTCGCATCGCTGTTTTTTTTGACTATTTTCTCGTGAATTTTTTCCCGGCTTTTTTCATCCTGAGTAGCCCGGTCGAGCAAAACCAGGTCAAAATATAAATCCAATGTGTCATGCCTGTCGGGGATATAAAGCAGCTTGGTTTCAATCCGGTCGCACAGCCTGTTTTCAAAGATGGAAGATTTGAGATGAACGCCGCCGAAATTCCAGGGCTTCAATTCCGGAACCAAAACATCCTGGGTTTCAGGCAATACCAATCGCAATGAATCAATTCGCAATAATGACACTTCCTCTCGCTCAAGAGAAGGCGAAATAGTTTCCCGGGCGGTGACTTTTACCTTCACATCAAAAGAATCTACTCCCAATACATTGCCGATTTGGAAGGCGCGCATAATCATCTCGATATTATATTTATCAGTTTGCGTTTTCCAGTCAGAATCGGAAAATTCATAAAATTTCACCATAGTGTTGGAACAAGCACAAAGTGTTATTAAAAAACAAAAAATAAGCAGTCGGAGAAAAAACATACCAACTCCTTGCGAATTTATTAAGATAGCCTAAATTCTCATTATAATGAGATACGATATTTTGACGAGATTTTCAATACCCGGATTAATCATTTTTATCGCGGGGATAGATTCCGATCACATTGGGTAACTGTGAAACCAGACCCTCCTGATTATTAATCGATATTCCTGTCGAAAAATCGCCGGAGAGATTAACTTCGTAATCACCATTTTTAAGATATAGCTGGGCCTGAATGCCGCCTTCAAGATGCTGGGCGGTGATTATATTTATCGGCAGCGCCAGGAGGCGTTCATTGAATTCATACATAGTCACTTGTTCGCTACAAAATATAAACAGTGCATTACCCGCGAAATCTTCAGCCAGGGCCACTTCAGCCCATTTCCTGATTCGAGGTTCCCAGCGGTTTTCTCGATTGCGTTTTATTAGCCTTAAATTCTGAATGACGCAATTATAATTCGCGATGAGGGTATCGAGGCTGACTTCATCAAGGTCAAATATTTTGAATAGAGGTGAATCATCTCCGAACGGATCAAAAGCCGCCGCCGATAAATATTTATTTCGACGGGAAGAGTTTATATGCTCGTAGGATTTCATGTAGCCGATATGTGTCTTATAATCTATATCAAACATGCCGCCATTTATTGCGGCCGTTAGATTATGTTTCTCGCACCATTCCCTGGCGCTATGCCCCCTGGAAGCGCCGGTTTCGGAAATTGATAGAATTTTAAGATTCCAATCTTTCGGATTAATACGGACAATTGTGATTGACGAGTCCTCGCTGAGTTCATTCAGCGAAAATCGAGCTACATCAAGACCATCATCCAGATTATTCCAGATTTCGTTCGAAGGGGAAAAGGCAGGTACAAAAAAAAGCAATATGAGAAACAGAAGATTTATATATACGGTCGACGGCGCTCTCAAAATACTTATTACTCGACGGTTACGGATTTTGCGAGGTTACGCGGTTGATCGACATTACAGTCGCGCAGTACCGCCATGTGGTAGGCTAAAAGCTGTAATGGAATAACTGCCAGAAGCGGTGTAAAGCATTGTCGTATCTCCGGGATGTAAATGACATGATTCACCCTTTCGGCGATTTCGGTGTCGCCCTCGGTGGCGATTGCGATAACTTGCCCATTGCGAGCCCGAACCTGAGCGATGCTGGACATCACTTTATCATAAATCGAATCCTTGGTGGCGATAACCACGGCCGGCATATTTTCATCAATCAGCGCGATGGGGCCGTGTTTCATCTCCGCGGCCGGATATCCTTCAGCGTGGATGTATGAAATTTCCTTCAATTTCAAAGCGCCTTCGAGAGCCACCGGGAAATTGGCTCCGCGACCCAGATATAAAAAGTTGGTATGCTTATAATATGTTTCCGCTATTTTTTTAATCTCATTTTCATTGGCCAGTATTTTCTGAATTTTGTCCGGGATTGATTCTAAACCGTTGATCATTTCCCGTCCCGTATGAACCGATAAATTACGCATCCGCCCCAGCAGGATAGTTATCAGGGATAGAACCATTATCTGGGATGTGAATGCCTTGGTTGACGCTACTCCGATTTCCGGACCGGCATGAATGTATACGCCCCCATCCGATTCTCGCGCGATGGTTGAGCCGACGACATTGACGATTCCCAGAGCCTTGGCGCCTTTGCGCTGAGCTTCCCGCATCGCCGCCAGCGTATCGGCCGTTTCGCCGGATTGAGAAATTACCAGAACCATCGTTCCGTCATCTATAATCGGCGATCGATAACGGAATTCCGAAGCGTATTCGACTTCGACCGGAATCCGCGCGTATTCCTCAATCAGATATTCCCCTATTAAGGCGGCATGCCATGAAGTCCCGCAGGCGGTAATGATTATTCGTTTTATTTTGGAAAGATCCTCGAGATGATCGGTCAACCCTCGCAATCTTGAGGTTCCTTCCTCAAAATTCAGGCGCCCGCGCATAGCGTTTCGGAGCGTCTCCGGTTGTTCATGTATTTCCTTATGCATGAAATACTCAAAGCCGGCTTTTTCAATCATTTCCAACGACCATCCAATTTCTTCGGCCTTCCTTGTTATTTCAACATTTTCAACCGTCGAGATATGATAATCATTTGCAGTAACGGTGACAATTTCTTTATCTTCAAGATAGACAACTTTCTTGGTATGGCGAAGTAGCGCGGCGGCATCGGATGCGACAAAATTCTCGTCTTCGCTGATACCCAATAAGAGCGGTGCTCCGTTTCGGGCCGCTACAACTTTTTCGGGATTGCGGGCATCGATGACCGCTATTGCATAAGTTCCTTCAACATGAGTTAAAGCTATCCGAACGGCTTCGGTCAGATCACCTTCATAATAGAGGCTGATAAGGTGAGCGATTATTTCAGTATCCGTGTCGGATAGGATTTGATACCCTTCCCCCTCCAGAGCCTTGCGTAAAGCCCGGTAATTCTCAATTATGCCGTTGTGGACGACAGCGATATTTCCCGTATCGTCAAGCTGCGGATGGGCATTGAGGTCGTTTGGTACGCCGTGAGTTGCCCAACGAGTATGAGCGATTCCGGTTTTTCCGGTAAATGATTTTTCACTTAATAAGTTTTCAAGCATTTTCACCTTACCGGCGGTTTTTTCATGGATCAGTCCGGCTCCTTCGATCAACGCGATTCCGGCCGAATCATATCCCCGATATTCCAGACGCTTCAACCCCTCTATGAGAATCGGTGTTGCGATTTTATTTCCGACATAACCGACGATTCCGCACATGCTGTCACCCTTATTTTAATATTCTTCCGACTGTTTTTACCAATTTTTGAGCTAAAGTCGGTGTCCTCGCCTCGGCTATCAATCTGTATATCGGCTCCGTGTTGGATTTTCTAATATGAACCCAGCCGCCTTCCAAATCGAATCGGAGGCCGTCCCTGCGATCAACTTTAAGTTTCCCAAAAGATGACCTGATCTCTTTTTCAACTCTCAATATTTTACGTTCAAATAATCCCGGTAGTGGAGCTTTCTTTTTTATATTTTGATAGTTCGGAATGGTTCCGGCCAGCTCGCTCAGTTTTTTCCCGGATTCAGCCAGATAAGAACAGGTTAGGGCCGCGGCCACGAGAGCGTCCCGGCCGTAGTGGCACTCCGGCAAAATTACCCCACCGTTGCCTTCACCGCCGATGACAGCCTTTCTGCGGCGCATTTCCGCGATAACATTGGCCTCCCCAACCGGGCTCAAATAAACCTTACTACCCATCATTCGGGCGACGTCTGCAGTGGCCAGTGAAGTCGAAAGATTGATTGCTACCGGGCCTCTCTTTTTCCTTAAATAATGGGCAACCGCCAGGGCCAGAGTCAACTCCTCACCAATCGGCCGACCGTTTTCATCTACTAAAGCCAATCGATCGGCATCGGGATCGCAGGCCAGACCCATATTTGCCTTATACTTTTTCACCGTTTTGCCCAGCTGAGATAAACTCTCGGGAACCGGCTCCGGTTTGCGGAAAAAATCACCGTCGCCCTTGCAGTTCAACCTTATTACCTTTACTCCCAGTTTTTCCAGCAATGCCGGAAGAGCCTTGGAACCGGCGCCGTTTATGGCATCGACAACAACTTTCAACCGAGCCTTTTTTATCTTTGCCGGATTAACCGATTTTATTTTCAGTACTTTCGATATATGCCGCCTAATCGCCCCATCATCGAAAACTATCGTACCAATATTATCATGGGCAGCCAGCGGTATTTCTTTTTCCGAAGACAGAATTGTCTCGAGACGATTATATTGGGCTTTAGTAATAAATTCACCCAGACTGTTGAAAAATTTGAGGGCGTTCCATTCGGCCGGATTGTGGCTGGCTGTAATAGCGATTCCGCCCGCGGCCTTATGGTGAACCACTTCCAATTCAACGGTCGGAGTCGGGACAATACCAAGGTCAACAACATCGCATCCGGCCATCGCTAAAGTCGAACATACCAGATGAGAAAAGTGTTCGCCCGAAGGACGGCTGTCTCGTCCAACAACCACTTTGCCTTTTTTCAAAAAATGACCGAAAGCGGCGACATATTTTACGATTGTAAACGGTGTCAGAGATTGTCCGACTATTCCCCTAATCCCCGAAGTCGATTTCATCAACGGCGCTTTTTTCAAATCCTCCTCCTTGAGTAGAACCTTAAAAATACAAATTCCCTCCCCGTTAGCCAACTACAATATATCCCAATCAAGAAGAAATAGGATAATTCAAGATTATGCAAATTTATGCATAGTTCGCTCCGTGATATTGCTGACCTGCGCCTGATAGGGATTTCTAACGAGTTACAACAATTTGACTTAGGTGTTTTGGGAAAGCTTGGCATATCCCTTGCGAAAGGCCCACCAGAGAGCACACAATATGAAGAAATATTTGACATACCTGATAGTTTTACTCGGCCTGATAATCTTCTGTGGACCCGCAATGGCCAAATCATATCCGCGGGATTGGAGATTCAAAGAACTGCCTTACAATAAAGACAAATGGTATTTTGTCGATCACAAAAACTGGTATATCAAATCTCCTGACAAATGGACCCATTTCATGGGCAGCAGGGCTCTTGCTGAGGTCGCAACCGCGGCAACAAACGACAAAGCCTGGGGGAGTATCATTGCGCTGGGTTTTGGCCTCTTCAAGGAAGTCGATGATGCTTACCGGGAAGGATGGTCTCGAAGAGATATATATATGGACATCGGAGGGATAGCATCGTTTTTGATTATGCCCGAAAATACCGAATTTCTGGCATATTACGACAATTCCGCCATTATGTTTAAGATGAGTTTTATCGTGAACTAAGAAATCCTTATCCTTCGGATTTAACCAAATAATAAAAAGACCGGCGGATCCCTCTGCCGGTCTTTTTGTATGCGGTATCAGGCGATACAGATGGGGTTTAACTTCGTATTACTTCCTTTTAATATATTCCCTTATCTCCATAAATTAAATCTGTTCCATCCGTAATCGCCCGAAGGGTTTACTTTTTCTTTCCGGAACCACCCTTGTTTTTTCTTTTCAATATGATAGGCACCGGAATTAAAAAGAACAGAGCTACCAGTCCGACCGCTATGATACTATTTGTTGATCCGATATCCAATATTATCTCCTGTCTGTTCTGTATACATTAGACAGCTGAAGTTTATTCAAAGTTGCCGGAAAAATTCTTAAAAAATGTTAAAAAAACGCGAGGGGTACCAAAAATATCGATTTTATATCGTAATCATGATGTTCTTCTCAAGTGTCTGTAATCGATTGTTCGATGGCTTTTATGGTCCAATAACCGCTTGAATAATCGAATTTCCGGGCGAGTGAAATGAGGACAGATTAACTCAGTGATATATTATCAAATCCCTCACATACGGCGCTTCACAAAGTGTCACATTATAACAATAACATCGCAAACGCCCACTGTGATGTGCATTTTTGGGCCACGTACTACTCTTGAATGAAATTTTCTTTAATCCAGGTGATTTTATCGGCTGGGCCCTTCAAAATCTGGTCCCAATCAGGTATTGGATTATAGAAGAAACTTTCATAGCGTATAGTTACAGCATCCGAGATATCATGAAAATCATACCGGGCGCCATACATTTCCTTGAAGAATATCGGGTAATTATATCGGTCAGAGAATTCCACGATTTCATTTCTATCAAGATTATTAAGAATAGCGCCGGTAAGGGCAACCTGGAACGTAAAAATTCGCCTCCGCTCCTCGGGCGCACATTCTTCCTTAAGCGCAGAATCGGCGCACAAACGCAAGTATGTTTCGGTCCATTTATTAAATAAACCCTTCTCGGGGCGCGTCGCCAAGCAGGCGGCATTGAAATAAGGTCGGATAGTGTCGCCGTCTGCCGGCGTCACCATCGAAAAAACGGTCGATGGATCGATTTGCATTATCTCGTAAGCTCTACTCCAGTAAGAATCGAGTTCATCGGCAAACAAGGGACTAATATTTCTATGCATAACCGGCCGATAGCCCAAATTTACGCCGTCAGCCAAAATGAATTCATCGGGTTGCTGCAGAATGATAGTATCGCTTCCGAGAAACACGACAATTTTGGCGGTATCTTTGGCGTCGTTCTCGGCCGCTGCGGCTGAGAAAACCATCCCTGATAGAAAATACCATGAAGCTTCCTCGGGGATGTTAACAATTTTATATTCAGCATTAAGTCCTTTGAGCTGTTCCAATATTTCGGAACCCGAATCCGCTACCTTAGGCGATACATAAATCCGAAACGGTGCGTCGCGATATTCGCCGCCGAATTTCCTGATACTCTTAATAAGGCCATGGATATTTGTTAGCTGCGGTTCTACACCGGCATAACACGCGAATAACACAGGAATCCGGTTATCAGCCGTCATGGAATCATTTTGTCCGCAGGCCATATGAATAAGGGCCAATGCAATAGTTAACAGGATTAGGGTTGTTTTCATAAAAACATTCTCCATCGATTTGTTTTTGATAAATTAATTTCCGGTGATAATCTGAAATTAGTAAATGCTTAAAACATAGAATTTTCATGCAATAATAAAAAATCATATTAACGGCCCATTCTGCGCCGCTTGATACAATGCTATCATAATTTAATATAAGCACGAATTATTATAAAAAATGCTTAACCGGGCTCAAAACTTCCCGGATTTTATTTCAATTCCTGTGCCAGCTCCCAGAGGTCAACGTAAGACGAATCAACGCTGAAGACTTCATGGATCATGGAGCCATCGCCGTTCAATTCTCCGGTCGCCTGATAGTTGAATTTCTGGACAAACACGAGATAATCGTCAACAATCGGCGTCTGCAGCTGGCAAAGCCCCTCGACAAATTTTTCTTTACCTGGATAACGGGCCGACTCAAAATCATAAATTGTCTCCCATTGGCAATTGCCCTTATCCAGAATGTACAGGTAACGCCGCCAGACTTTGTCCATGTCTCCACCGCCGGAACGGGCCATGATAAACCGGGACGAATCGGGGAAGAGGTAGCTGCCGTCGAGATTGACCGCTGCGTCAAGATTGGGGAAATTCTCACCGATGCACATCAAACGAATATTATCGCCCTCAACTTTCCATTTGGTCATAATGGCGCTGACTCTTTTCCGGCTTTTGACGTCAACCAAAGAGGCATATATAATTCCCTCATCGACAACCTCCAGCGTCGCCTGGGCCATGTTGGTGTACCAGGGAGGCAGGCCGTAATATTTGCCCTGTTCATCGGGGAACTCGCCAATTTTTTCAATATATTCCATTGGTTCGAGTTCGTTCCAACCCATGATATCATGAGCGACAAATGAATCTGACGCCTCGTCAAACGTGCCTATGAAATATTTGAGCCGTTCTTTGGCGATAACTATTTCGGTACCTGATGCGGTACTCGAATCGGTTTGTTGACCCGATTCACAGGCGGCTAATATTATGATAACCGCCAACCCTGCAAAAAGTAGTTTTCTCATGCGGATAATATATGTTATGGGTAGAAATTTGTAAAGAGAAGACATTGATAACAAATTTACGCGCCCTTGACATAAAAAGCAATTACCGTATATTCTGCCTATGTTGCTGGCTATCGACATAGGTAATATCAATACCGTCCTTGGGGTATTCGAAAACGAGAATCTAATCGAAGATTTTCGGGTCGCTTCGGCCTTGAATTTGACCGTTGATGAAGCAGGGCTTTTCATATCGTCGCTTTTTCATCATCATATTGACGCTGAATTAAGTCAGGTTAAACGAGTCGCGATCTGCTCGGTGGTGCCTCATTTAACCGATATCTGTGGAAAGATGATAATAAAATATTTTAATCTTGATCCATTGATAATCTCAAGTAGAATAAATCTTCCATTCAAAATTGACTATCCCAAACCAGAAGAAATCGGAGCCGACCGTCTGGCCAATGCCGCGGCCGGGTTTGCTCGATTTAAAACGGGCTTAATCGTTGTTGATCTGGGGACAGCCACTACTTTTGATGTTATTTCTGAAGACGGCTCTTATATAGGAGGTATAATCGCCCCGGGACCGCAAACGGCAGGGGCGAATCTAGCCAAGATGGCGGCACAATTATTTGAAGTCGATATCGCAAAACCCGATACGGTTATCGGGAAATCGACAGCCCATGCCATTAAATCGGGCCTTCATTTCGGTACCGTTGGGATGATCGATTATATCGTTGAAAAAATATTTGAGGAGACCGGAAAAAAGTGTAAAGTTGTCGCAACAGGCGGTGCGGCCAACTCGTATATTGCTGATTCCAAATATCTTAGCGAGCATCTACCAACTCTGACACTGGAGGGAATTAAAATTATCGCTAATTGTAATGCTGGCTGAATTTATAGGGAACTTTTGAGAGAACACTCAGTTTAAAGAACTTATTAAAAATCGCTTGACAATTTTATCGCGATTTTTTTTATTGGCAATCCGTTAGCACTCGTTCGCGGCGAGTGCTAACAAGCGAAAATAAAAAACCAGATTGAAGAAGTAATATTAAGGAGGATTTAACATGGCAGTAAAACCGTTGGCCGATCGGGTCTTGATTAAACCGACCGAAGCGGCCGAAGTCAAAAAAGGCGGAATTATTATTCCCGATACCGCCAAGGAAAAGCCGATGCAGGGCGAGGTTATGGAAATCGGAACCGGTCGCCAGACCGAAGACGGCAAAGTTATCCCGATGACCGTCAAAAAAGGCGACAAAATATTGTATGGTAAGTATTCCGGTACGGAAATCTCAATCGACGATACAGAGATGCTTATCATGCGTGAATCTGATGTTTTGGCCATTATTGAATAAATAAGGAGTGATAAAAATGTCAAAGATTATAGAATATGACGCGATTGCTCGCGACAAACTACTCAGGGGTATCGACCAACTGGCTAACGCCGTCAGGATCACTCTGGGACCGCGCGGCCGCAATGTCAGTGTTGATAAAAAATTCGGTTCTCCCACGATTACCAAGGACGGTGTCACCGTCGCCAAGGAGATCGAACTGGAAGATCCGTTTGAAAACATGGGCTCCCAGATGGTCAAGGAAGTTGCCTCCAGGACTTCCGATGTTGCCGGTGACGGCACCACCACCGCGACCGTTCTGGCCCAGGCTATCTACAAAGAAGGCGTCAAGCATATTACGGCCGGAGCCAACGCTATGGCCGTCAAGCGCGGAATTGACAAAGCCGTTGAAACCGCCGTTGAAAGTATCAGAAGCCAGTCCAAGCCGGTTTCCGGCAAAGAAGAAATCAGCCAGGTCGGTGCGATTTCTGCCAACAATGACAAATTCATCGGCGACAAGATTGCCGAAGCGATGGAAAAGGTCGGCAAAGACGGCGTTATTACTATCGAGGAATCTAAAACCGCCGAGACCTATATGGATGTCGTCGAGGGGATGCAGTTCGATCGAGGTTATCTGTCGCCTTATTTCGTGACCGATCCCGATTCAATGGAAGCGGTTCTCGAAGATAGTCTGGTTCTCATTCATGACAAGAAAATCTCGAACATGAAAGACCTTTTGCCGGTCCTCGAAAAAATCGCTCAGATGGGCAAGCCCCTGTTGATTATCGCCGAGGACATCGAAGGCGAAGCTCTGGCGACACTGGTTGTCAACAAACTGCGCAACACTATCAAAGTTTGTGCCGTTAAGGCTCCGGGATTCGGCGACCGCCGCAAGGCGATGCTTGATGATATCGCGATTCTCACCGGCGGCCGGGTAATTTCCGAAGAAATCGGATTCAAGCTCGAAAACGCCGTAGTCGAAGATCTGGGCAACGCTAAGAAAATCTCCATTGACAAAGACAACACCACGATCGTCGAAGGGGCCGGATCGACCGATGATATTAAGGCTCGGATCGACAGCATCCGCAAGCAAATTGAAGAAACCAGTTCCGATTACGACCGCGAAAAACTGCAGGAACGCCTGGCCAAGCTGGCCGGCGGCGTGGCCGTTATCAACGTCGGCGCGGCTACTGAAACCGAAATGAAAGAAAAGAAATCCCGCGTCGAAGACGCACTCAACGCGACCCGCGCGGCGGTTGAAGAAGGTATCGTTCCCGGCGGCGGCGTGGTTATGCTTCGTGCTATCAAAGCAGTTGATGCCTGTGAAAAATGCGAAGGCGACGAGAAAATCGGCAAACTGATTATCAAGCGCGCTCTCGAAGAGCCGGTTCGTCAGATCGCCGACAACGCCGGTGTCGAACCGTCAATCGTCGTCAGTAAACTCCGCGATGAGAAGGAAGCCTTCGGTTACAACGCTCAGACCGACGTTTACGAAGACCTCTTCAAAGCCGGTGTCATCGACCCGACCAAGGTCGCGCGCTCCGCTTTGGAAAACGCCGGTTCCATCGCCGGTCTGCTTCTGACCACCGATTGCATCGTGGCCGACAAGCCCGAAAAGGACAAAGGTCCGGCTATGCCCGACATGGGCGGTATGGGCGGCATGGGTGGTATGGGCGGCGGCATGTACTAAGCCGTCTCCTGATTTACTTAGGACGACTCACATTATTTATACATCTTGGAAGGAGATGGCATTATCCAGTGCCATCCTCTTTTTATTGATATGGAGAAGGATTATGAAGTATCCAACAAAGTGCAAGGAAGAAATTGATTCATTGATGGATCAATTGATGGAAAAATTAAATGAATTTAATTATCCGAAGGATTTATATTGTACGAAAACACTTTGTAGATGTTTTATGAGTTCAATCTTTTCGTTGATTAGGAGTGCATATGCGACAATAGAAGGCAGGGAAATAGTTGGATTTAATGTATTGGGTCGAAGTATAACTGAGTATCTTATTGATTTACGATATATTGCTGCAAACAATGACGTCAAGATCAATAGGAGATTTATCAATTATTATAAATTATTACTTTACTGGAATCGAGATGAGTTTAAGTTTATTGATGTAGATAAAGATCAACTAGAAAGTAATTACAGAAATTATTTAGCTAACGAATTCAGTGAATTGATTATAACGGCCAAAAAGAAAAATGATGCAAAAGACAAATTAAGTTTATCAGAGCTGGATAAAAGTGTAAAATCGAAATATAAAAAAAGTTGGTCGGGCCTAAATTCAGTAGATAGACTCAATAATGTCATTAAGCATTATGACAATTCAATAATAAATAAATACTTACCCTTTGCATTTAAGTTTTTATCAAATTATACTCACCCGACAGTATATGGCTGTATTCCTTACTTCAGGACTGTTGATCATTCGTTTTATTTGGATTACGATAAGAAATGTGATGCAATGGAAGAAGAGGAAGGTGTAATGTATTTGGCGATTGAAATAACAGTAGAAGCGCTGTGCAAGACCTTACCTGCCAATGAAAGTCATGAAATAGATAATTTAGTTGAATCGATAGTGTCAAGTTCTCCCAAATTACTTGAGATACGAGACTCATATTCAGACGATTGAAAATCCCCCCTTGGCGCGGAAACCGCGCCCCTAAGGATGATTTATTAAATTGGATATTTGCTGTTGCCTGCAAATATGTGATTGCTGAATAATTAATTTTCACATATTTTTTACTCATTATGAAATTGCCCAATCGTAAAAACATTCGCCTGAAAGATTATGATTATTCCACCGAGGGCGCATATTTCGTTACAATTTGCACCCAAAACAAATTTCCATTATTCGGGCATGTTGTGAATGATTCGATAAGATTAAATCAAAGCGGCAAAATCGTCTGCGAATGCCTACTCAATTTACCGCATAATATCCATATATCATCAACTTGATGAATTTATCATCTTGCCTGATCATCTGCACACAATTTTGATTTATACCTCAAATGTTACCCGTAGGGGTCGCTCGCGAGCGACCCGAATTGCGGGCTCGTCGCGACGAGCCCCTGCAAACCATAATCCAATTATCGAAATCAAGATTAAACCGTTGGGGCAAATTATTGGTGCTTTAAAAATGCGGGCAACCAAACTCATACATAAGACAGGTCGTTGTCAAAATCGTTCTATCTGGCAGCGCAATTACTACGAACATATCATCCGCAATGAAAACGATTTGGAAAAAACTCGATAATATATCCAAAACAATCCGTTAAAATGGTCACTCGACAAATATCATCTCGATTAATAAAATCTCGATTTAATCCAGCAACAACAAACGGCAAATCCGTCGAAGTTTGGATTTCTTACGTAATAGATTTCAATTAACCGATTCCCCTAAAAAAAAATACCCCGGCCGAAACCGACCGGGGTGTGGTTATTTTTCTGTCACTGTATGCTACATAGGTTTGACGTTGACAGCTTCGGGACCGTTGCGTCCCTCGCCAAGTTCAAACTCTACCTTCTGGCCGTCTTCCAGCGTCCGATAGCCATCGCCGGTGATGTTAGAAAAATGAACAAACAGATCTTCCCCCCCCCCTTCGGGAACGATAAAACCGTAACCTTTGGAGGTGTTAAACCACTTCACAGTACCTTGATTCACAGGTAACTCCTTGAGGCCCGCAGTAACCCGCGGACCAGCGCATTATTCTTCCCTCAAATTAACTGATGTATGTCCTTGAGGGCGTAAGGAAGCACACATATTCTTAACTAATAAGAAAACAGATTTTTCGAATATGTCAAGCAGACATTTTAACAAAATCAAATAAATTTCGTTCCCGTAACATGTTAGGGAAATCAGAAAAACTCAAATGAAACCCCCAAATTATGCTAAATATCGCTTCAGTGAGGCTTTTGAACTACCGCCGCAATACGCATACTATCCCGTTTTGGTTTTGAAAATTTCAGGCAGTTATAAAGACTAACAAGTTTGAATCCCGATGTCTGGGTAACAGCTTTGATCTCGGTGGCGGTATAACCCCGCTCGGCGTGAATCTCGTCGAACCGCTCCCATATTTTTCCTTTGCGAACAAAAAACGTCGCCTTGACTTCGGCCTGTTTGGCTTTCGGGTAATAGCAGTTTTTCCAGATCCAGGCGACATCTTCGGTTTCATCGGCGTAGATTTCCGAACCCCAGAGGACTTTCATCGCCTCCGGAGTATTGACATCGAATATAAAGTAACCGCCGGGGTAAAGGGCACGGTTAACACAGGTGAATACTTTTTTTAAATCATCTAGGGATAGAACATAATTAAGCGAATCAAAATAGCAGGTTACCAGATCGACTTGTTGGGGAATTGAAAAAGAGGTCATCGGTGATTGCGACAATATCAATTTCACTTTTTCTTTCGTTGCTTTTTTGGCGGCCATCGCCAGCATATCGGCCGAAGCGTCGATTCCGAAGACTTCCGTGTTTTTCCTGGCCCACATTACCGCGGCGGTCCCGGTGCCGCACGCCAGGTCAAGAATCGATTTGGGGCGGTAGCGGAGGCGTGATAGTATGCGCTTAGTATAATGAAACATCTTAACCGAAAAATTATCCGATCCGATTTTATCGTACACGCGAGCAAATTTACGATATGATGACATCATCTCTTCCACCTGAAACATCAGTACACTTTTACATCACCAGGAAAATATCTGACTGAAGAAGGAAAAGCAATCATTGTTATGTGCGATTCGAATTTTGATTCAAGAAATTTTGGTCGATTACCTGTGCAAATTTTACACAACAGCGATTTTTAGGTTAATGTTTTTTAAGCGATTGACATAAAGGATATTAAGAAATCACCGATAATTTTATCAGATTGCTTAATATGTAAAAGAAGAGGCTGTGCATCTTTTTTTGTATGGCCGAACTTTTTTCACAACTCATGAAAGGAGTTACACATGGCGACACGGCGTAAACCCAGAAAGGCTCGCCCGAAAGTTCGCAGAACTCGCATCAAAAAGGTTGCTCGAGTTTGGGCTCGCGACGAAATTTCATTCCTGCGCAAATACTACCGCTACCACGATACCGCATGGTGCGCACGTCAGCTTGGACGTACCGTATATTCCGTACGTTACAAAGCCAGCGACTTAAGCATTCGCAAGGCTAATCCGTCCAAGTGGAAAAATCCGCCTAAAGGCAAGGTGACCTTCGGTTACAAAACCAGGCCGACCACCCGTCGCAAAACGACCCGTGCCAAAAAGACCACTCGCTGGGCTCGCACACGGAAGAACAATCGTCGTTCCCGTTGGTAAACCGATTTAAGGTTTTTCAATAAAAAGCGGCCCGACGATGGGCCGTTTTTTTTTGAATATTTCTTGCAATAATCCATACTCTAAATAGATATCCTGCAACTTTTGTAAGGAATATGCGTTAAAAACGACTGCCGGGCATTATTGACATTATGAGTTTTTTGCGTATCATTTAACGCGAGATAATTGTTTGTTCTTTGAAAACTGAATCTGTGTTCTCACGCAGATTCGTTTCGAAATTTGGGGGGTGACCAGGTTTCGACGGATCAGGTGGGGAATTGTCAGCGCGCCGAGATTGTCGGATACTCTCGTAAACTATTCGGCAACCATAAATAATTGGCGAATATGATTACGCCATGGCTGCCTAGTAAATAGTGCAGCTCGTCTTACCGGAAGTTATGCCTTCTACGTCCGGATAAGGCGTCGCAAAAGAAGGCTCGGCTTTGCATAGTCCGGATGCAGGGCTTAAATTTACGGGCTGGTTTATGGTCTAAGCCTGCCGTTTGGCTTGATTGTAGACGAGATTTAATAAAACGGACACGCGCGTAGAAGATGATTTGACGCCTTTTTCGGACGGGGGTTCGATTCCCCCCACCTCCATTAATATTTAAAGTAAATCTTGGCTTAACTAATTCTTCTTCCTAACGACGTAGCCAATTTTGATAGAAAGGTTTGGAAACGATTTTTTGTCCAAGTTCTGCTAAATTCAAGAATGGATCTATTTCTTCTCTAATTTTTTCAACATCTCCGCTGTTTTTGTATTCTGAGGATTCAATTCAAGCGACTTCCGGTAGTAATCAAGAGCCATAACAGTGTCGGCTCTTAACAAGCATGTCTCTGCAAGAGCGTCATATCCTTCCCAAAATTCAGGGAACTCTGACACCATTGTCTGAAGAATCAAGATGGCGTTATCGTAATCACCGCGCTCGGCCACCTGCCGACCGACCCAGTACAGGTACTTCTGGTCGGGCACAATGAAGTTGGTTGTATCATCTTTCAGCTGCAGGTATTCACCCACTGCCGCCGGGATACCCGCATGCGTGGCGATATCTTCCTCTACATACTGCATAAGACTATGTTTAATACGGATATGTTCATAAGGCCTATTATTGATTATCTGATATATTTTCAATACCATTTCGTTGCCCTCACAGAGAAAACTACAGTTACTGCAGATAATAATAATCTGTTCTTTGCCGCTGAAATGGAAGTGGTTTGATTTAAATAACTTATTAGTTCCATCATGCCAGTAGACTGACTGTTCCTCCCCGGAGTCCGGATCCTCGATAACGGCAATCTCTCCCACAAATCCATTGCCACAGGTTCCAAAGAACTCTTTTACGAGATAGTCGGAAATGTTAGGAATAGGAGGACGAGATTTTATATTTCTCAGTTTTAGATACATATCCATGTATGGTTTAGACAGCAGGTTATCCGAAGAAAGCGCCAGACTGAACTTGAATAAATCCTGGACTGTTGAAATTATTGAACCATAACCAAAGCCACAGATAGCGGGATCATAAGAGTTCATGTCCTCATTCCACGTGACATATCGCCCCCCCGGATTCTGGTAGGAAACGGCCATGTTTTCCGTTGTCAGACCTTTTTCCGCGCGCATAGGGTATGGGACATGTCCAGCGGTTTTAGGATTTGTTCACGAAGTACCTCTTCATAGGCTTTTCCGGTGACCTTCTCTATGATAAGACCGAGGATAAAATATCCGGCATTGCTATACCCATAGCCTTTACCTGGATCAAAACGAAGCCCTTCTTGAGCAAGCTGTCTGAGAAATTCCTGAAGGTATTCATCTTTGGTGGATGCGTAATAATATTTCTCAATACCTTCGGGAAATGGAAGACCGGAGGTGTGACAGAGAAGCATTTCAACAGTGATGTTTTTCCCGATATCTTCAGGGAAATCCGGCAAAAAGCCGGCTATGGTATTGTCTAGTCTGAGTTTTCCTTTTTCCACCAGCTGCATTACAAGCATGGCCGTGAATTGTTTGGAAATCGATCCGATCCCGAACTGGGTTTCGGGTGTGTTTGGAATACTTCTCTTCACATCGGCTACTCCATAGCCTTTCGCGAAGATAACTTCACCTTTCTCGGCAACCAAAATGGATCCCATGAAGCCTTGATTGACGACGTAGTTACTCATGAGGTCGTCGATCTTTAACTGCAGAGATGACGACCAAACCTGAGAAGTCAAATTCAGAACGAAGACAAAAGAAAATAATTTCAACCACATACCACGATTCCTTTCCAGGCAATTGTCCTTAAGACCTTGCTTTGCTTTGTTCATTTCATTAAGTAGCTTCGACTAATCGGGCGTCAGCGCGAACGGCTCCTTTCTTAAACAGAAAGCTACTTGCTCGCCAGCGATTCCTCTATCCGGATTCAGCCACACATACTTTCTATGGAATACGTTTATACCATCCGAATGTTTCACCTGAACTGGCAGACCACGCCCGACACTCTTGTAGAACGCACCCAAAAGCGGTCACAATATTGCCACACTCTATGTCAGTCTTTGTACCCCGTGACAAATTGGGGGTTCGACTCCCCCCTCCATTAAAAACCCTGTAATTATTTAATCACTTAATCATCAGGGCGCAGAAACGATGGCGACAGCTCAATGCCCCGCACTTGGTGACGAAGGTTCTGGAGGGTGTGAAGTCTGAAGATGGTATCGAGGTCAGGAAATCGAAGAACAATCAGATCGAAAAACGCGCTGCTTGAAAAATAAATTTACACAACTCTTGACAAAAGCTCTCTTTTTATTATGGGTAGGCCATCAATCATCAGCATGCTTGAAATATGTCTTAATTATATCTTTGCCTTCCCTCCGTGATATCGCTTTGAAGCCCTGGGTTTTTGCCTGGTCAATCAATGGAGCCGGTTTGAAAGGCGTAATCAGTTCATAAACTTCACCATGCGGCATTTTTCTAAGTTCAGATAGTGCCTTACCGAGCGGTTGTTCACCGGATTCAATCATCATCCGAGCATCAAAAGATTTATATAGTTTTCCTTTTGGGGCCTCTTCTAAAATCGCGGAATTATCCTCCTTTGGCAATTCTTCAGGATCCGCCTCAACTGGCAACTGCCCGGCCGCCTGCCGAAGCTGATTGACCATCTCCCCCACCGATATTCCACCGACTTTAGCCGCCTGCCTGATTGACGTAACTTTTGCGACAGTTTTGCGCAGGATAGGATTTTTAAGTTTCTCAAAGGCCGGCGCCAGTTGAGTCAGGATTTCCTCAAGCTGAGGATAGGCCTCAAGCAGGGTACCGATTTTCATATTCGCTGTAATGGGCGGATGGTCGTTTGCCATTTGCATTTTATTTCTCAGCATAAGTTAAAAGCCGATGTTCGCCTTCCAACGCTCTCTTCTCGGTTAAATCCTGACTGACTTCCAGTGTTCCCAGATACTCGCCGTTGTCATCCCGCAGAGCATAGTATTCGATGTGAATAAAGCGATCATTTATAGTTATCCAAAATGGGGCGCGGTCTTGTTTTCCGGAATGAAAATTATCAAGAATCTGCTGGACAATATGAACGCTCGAAGGCGGATGACATAATTGGACTTTGCGCCCGATAATGGCGCGGTTGCGAGCGAATATTCGTTCCCGACCTTGAGTGAAATACCGGACGGTATCATCTTTATCGACAAAAGTGAGGTCAAAGGGGATTGTATTGAGGATCGCGTTCAATTCGGCTGGCGTCATGCTTCCCGATGGGAAGCGAACCCTCGCTTGAGATTCCTTAACCGCTTCTCCCACAGGTACTGATTCCGGTTGCCATGGGGTTGTCGGATCGAAGAGACAGAAGCCTAATTCCGGGCTTTGAGTGTAAATCGAGTACCATTCGGATTCAGATAGTTTATCCAGGCTCATCGGAAGAAGGATTTCTTCTTCTTTGTAAATCATTTCCCCGATGGCATCGGTGGCCAGGCGTAGAACAAGCTCTATCAATGATTTTGCTTCGGCGACTGTGATTACGGCCCCGACCTGCAGGGCTTCGATAGCTCCCTTAAGATATTCACGGACTTCATCATGTTTACCCCACATCACTTTGGGCGGTCCGGTTATTCCCTTTTTCTCCAGAAATGGAAACAGCAAATTTTCTTTGCGCATATAATGCTTCTCGACATCGGAGAGCATGCCAAAATGCGTTCTTATCTGACCGATAAGCTCGGAAGCATCAGCGTCATCAAGTAAACCTTTTGTTTCATCATAGAGTTTTTCTGTTAATGTCAATTCTCCTTGCAGGGCTTTGTTCTCCTGGTGAAAAGTATCCACCGGATGCCCCGAAGGTACGACTTTTTGATTGGAAGCGTCAATTACTCCCTTCATAGCGGCGGTATGCATATCGCATAATTTTAGAACTTCATCCGAGGGCAATCCTTCCGAGATAAGTTCCTGCTCAACTTCAACTACTTCCGAATACGGGACGCGCCCCAGCAATCTGAGTAGCTGCGGTTTAACTTCCTCGGGAGCCTTTCCTTCATGCAACTGTAATATCATATGCTTGAGAAGTTCTTTTCTCTGCCTGACTTGATTGACTAATTCACTCATTTATCCTCCTTCCAAAATACTATCCTTATACCTATGTAATCTACGAACAAATTCTTTAGTAAGATAAACTTTCTGAATTAAAATTCTTTGACTTGCATCAAGTGACACATAATTGTATATCAAGCATTGATGGGCAACACTTTCACTAA
Organism: Candidatus Zixiibacteriota bacterium; assembly: GCA_036480375.1. Classification (NCBI taxonomy): domain Bacteria; kingdom Pseudomonadati; phylum Candidatus Zixiibacteriota; species Candidatus Zixiibacteriota bacterium. The sequence goes on along the minus strand of JAZGGI010000042.1, from coordinate 24,269 downwards.
TTGGTCGTTGACAATGAAGCGATGACAGTATGCACTCCGAATTTGCCGGGAATTTCAACGGTATTCATCTCAAGGATTTTGAAAAAAGGTTTGTATAATTCTCTCAATTCCTGCTCTGAAGAAAAATACAATGTCGTTCCCAGCGGAGTCTCACGGTATTTTTCCGTTGTACCGAATGATTTATCTTCTTCGCTGAAACAGACGGTGAAATATTGACCGTTTGCCTTTAGTAATTTATGAACATTTTCCATATAAGTTGGTCTGTCCTCGGGGAAGATATGATGCAATACTTCCCAATCCATCGCGAAATCAAAGCTATAATGAAATTCTTTCAAATCACCCAGAAGATCGCAGGCAAAAAACCGACATTTTATGCCCACATTTTCGGCCTGCTTCATCGCAAGATTGATCGCCTGCTGACTGATATCAATGCCGGTTACGTCAAATCCTTTTTGGGCCAGCCAAATTGAATAATTACCCACTCCGCACCCCAGATCGACAATTTTGCCGGGTTTTATTTTTCCGGATTCAAAGAGATTAATCAACAGCTCGGGCGATTCGGATATATTCCAGGGTATATTCTCAGGCGGAATATCCCGATAAATTTTATCCATCTGATCGCGAATATTCATAGTATTCAATCACCCTTCAATTCCATTAATAATGCCTGCGGTATTAATAATCAAGACTAATACAAACGCTCCAAAAAAAATTTTGGAAGTTTGCTCCTGCCCGCTTATATTGCGCTCCAAATAAATTTGTGACGGATATTTGGAGTTAGGGGTAACATATATGAGTGAGGCATCAGCAAATAACCTTCCCTTGAAGGGATACCGAATTCTCGACCTGTCCCGTATTCTGGCCGGGCCGTTTTGTACGATGATTTTGGGAGACCAGGGCGCGGAAGTAATCAAAGTGGAACGCCCCGGTTCCGGCGACGACACTCGCACCTGGGGACCTCCGTTCAGCGGCGGCGAAAGCGCTTATTATCTATGCTGTAATCGAAATAAAAAATCAATCATGGTAGATTTGAAAACCGAAGCCGGTTTGGAAATAATTCGAGAGATGGCCGCGAAATCAGATGTCTTCGTCGAGAATTTTACACCCGGTTTGTCAAAAAAATTCGGGCTCGATTATGAAACGCTACATAAATTAAATCCTCGATTAGTATATGTTTCTATTACAGCCTACGGGCAGGACGGCCCTTACCGGGATCGCCCGGGATACGACATGGTCTTGTCGGCAGTTGGCGGGCTGATGTGGATAACCGGCGAGCGTGACGGTAATCCCTGCAAAGTGGGCGTCGCGATCACTGATGTTCTCACCGGCGTCTATGCTTCCGGAGCAATAACTTCGGCGCTATTATGGCGGGAACGATCCGGCAAGGGTCAACATCTCGACATCAGCCTTCTCGATATTCAGGTCTCCGGATTGGCCAATATCGCCAGCAATTATCTCGTGGCTGGTAAAGAGGCGACGCGCTGGGGGACGGCTCATGAATCAATAATACCTTATCAGGTTTTCAATACCAAAGATCGTCCTATTGCTATCGCGGTAGCCAATCAGAAACTATGGGTGAATTTCTGTAAAGCGGTTGGTAGAGAAGAATGGCTCGATGATGAGCGGTTTGAATCCAATCCGAAACGAGTTGAAAACCGTGAAATACTAATTCCGCTGGTACATGAATTATTGGCGCAGAAGACCTGCGACGAATGGATGGAGATTTTGGTGGGTGCGGCCATACCCTGCGGTCCGGTCAACAATATGGAGCATTTGTTTGCCGATCCCCAGATTAAGCATCGTGGTATGATAGCTGAACTGCCGCATCCGACTATCGGCAATCTGAAATTGACCGGGATACCGATTAAGTACAGCGAAACGCCGGGTCAAATTCGTATGCATCCGCCTCTTCTGGGCGAGCATACCGATGAAATCCTTAATGAAGTGCTGGGCTATTCATCTGAGAAAATTGAGGAATTAAAAAAGAACGGCGCGGTTGCCTCACGGTGATCTGATTTTATTCAGGTCGAATTGATTATCAGGTCAAATAATAATTCTGTCACGATGAGTGAAGATTGTAGCCCGCGTTTTTCGCACGAAAGCGCACAGAGTGATATTACATTTTTGGGCGACATCAATCGCTAATGACGTTGGCGCCGATACGGCCGCGATAATTTCAATCCCCGGTCGGGCGCAGCGGCTGACCATCTCAAGACTGAGGCGGCTGGTCAGGGCAATCCCCAGTCCGGTAGTCTCGCCCCCGCCAAGCAAACACTTACCAATGGCCTTATCCAATGCGTTATGACGGCCGGTATCCTCGGCAAAAGTAATAATTTCCCCCTGGTCATTAAACAATGCCGCTCCGTGAGTTCCTCCGCTGGAATTGAATAATTCCTGTTTTTCCCGAACAGCTTCGTAGACGGAACGCAGGATATTCGCTTTTATTTTCATTTTATTTCCAACTTCGGGCAGGGACTCAATTCGTTTTTTTAGATTTTCGCTACCGCACGCTCCGCACGAGGAAACAATCATCAGGTTGCGGCCTTCGTCTCCGATATGAGGTACATCACCGGCCAATCGCACACGAATGGTATTGGGATCATCTTCACATTCATTAAGAACTGTGATATCGTCGATGCTATCAATGACGCCCTCGGTATAAAGAAAACCGACGGCTAAAGCCCGCCGGTCAAGCGGAGTGCAAAGAATTGTATAATCTTCGATACCTTCAACATCTATGGTAAGGGGGGCTTCTCGGACAACGCAGACTTCTTCATTTCTGGCCGTGGAATCGCTACCGGCTGTCGAGATACGACTGGCCTGAACGTATTTTAGCGTTTCGGGTTGTTTTTCTGACTTATCCATGGCAGGATTTCCCGATTCCATAGATTTATGAATTGTCGATATTTATTGCGAATCTGTCAATAGCTTATAATCACTGAGGCGGCAAAAGCCCAATATCCGGTTTCGGTTGTTTGGGCCTATGTATGCGCCGGAATGCAAATCCCGCGATATTGAGAGTCGGTAATGCGCCGCAAATTAAAACTGCCTGTCTTAAAATCAAACCGCCGATCAGTCCGAGAATGGAGCCGATAGCCAAAACAACTGTCATACCTCCCCCTCCGGAACCGGAGATCGAAAAATACGCGAAGAGCATTAAAACCAGCGGAGCCGCAAGGCCAAGGATGAAATAACCAACGACAAACATCGTTTTTTTCAAAATTCTCTCCGCCGATTCGCGGGGATCGGGTTGTCGGAAAGCCGCCTGAAGGAAAAACAATATGGCCAGAACTTCTATAACTACCAGAGCAACCGCTTCGAGAGTCATCGTCTGCATGCCCGCCGCGATTTCCGCGGTCGCGCCCGAGAATGTCATACCGAGCATAACCGCGAAATGACCCGTTACGGTAGCTGAAACGACGAAAATGACAGGGACTATACCCGAATGCCAGAATGGGATTCCTTTGGAAGCGCTCAGCAGGATTCCGGTATAGGCCATCGTTCCAATGGCGAAAACAATACCGGCGATGGCGAGAATATCAACGCCCGGGGTTCTACCGATGTCAGTGAATTGATTGAGAATAAGATGGATAAACGAAATCAACATAAAGGTAGAGATAATCCAGGTCCCCCGAGCAATCCAGGACGTCCCCGGCTTCATACCGGCCAAAATGGCTCGCGTCGGCGAACCCAGATCGACGATCAAGAATAGCGTTCCGATTAAAAGAGCCGGGAAGCTGATCCATAACCCTATCGTTGTCGATAATGTAAGGCCATCTCCCATAAAACTATTAATGGCGGCGATTGTGTAAGCTCCTCCGGCGACACCTCCGAGGAACAGATAGGCGGCGATGAGCCAACCCCATTCGCGCTGCAGTTGACCATTAACTTTCGGATCCATTTTATATCTCCCTAATGATTGTCGTTAGTCTCCGTTTCGTTTAATATCCCGCGAGATTATCTCGGGAAGAGGTAATAGACTTTGGGCTTATTCCCAAATTCGGGATTGAGCGCCTGGCCTCTTTCCTTTTTAATCAGGATCGAAATCTCGCTATCGGGGTCGTTCAGATCGCCGAATATTCGGGCCTTAGCCGGACAGGCCTGAACGCAGGTCGGTTCTTTGCCCTCGGCGAGTTTGTCCCGGCAGAAGTCACATTTGGTCGCTACGCCGACGCCCGATTTCTCTTCCCATGCTTTCTTCTGGAACTCCTCCAGCGGAGAAAGCGGAAGGCCATCCGGAAAATAGCTTTCCCATTTTTCCACGCTGTATCGGGCGCCGTAGGGGCAGCCCATGATACAATATTTACAGCCCATGCATTTATCTTTTTCGACGATGACGATGCCGTTATCGAGTTGCTGGGTAGCTCCGGTCGGACATACTTCCATACATGACGGTTCTTCGCACTGCATGCAGAGAACCGGCAGGGCTTGACGAACGGCGTTGGGATATTTGCCGACTTCACTCATCAGGACTCGAGCCCAGAAAACTCCCGGCGGAGTATGATTCGATGTCTTACAGGCCATACTGCAGGCATAGCAACCATAGCATCTCTTAAGATCGATGACCATGCCATATTGAGTAACGCCTGCCTTTGATCTTTTCTGTTCTGCAACCTCCTGATTCATGGTCAACTAATCCTCCGCCTTATAGATTTTTACTCGGGCACAAATATCCTGATTGAATGTCAACGGATCGGTATGACCCAAATCCATCTCAACCAGGTCGTTGAAAAAAGTTCCCTTGCCCCTGGCGATAGGCATGTATTTACCCCAGTGACCGGCCACGGCGGCAATTGCTAGATGATGCGGTTCAATACCTTCGGTCAGGGAAACCCAACCGCGAACTTTATGACCCTCTGGATTTTCAAGCCAGACTTTGTCGCCGTCGGTAATGCCTTTCTTCTGGGCCGTATCGACGTGCATTTGCACGGCATAAACGTTGGGATCCTCCTGCGAGCATTCGTCAAGATAAGGATTTTGCTGCGTCATCGAGTTGCAGTGCATGACCGCGCGCCAGTAGAAGGTGTGCATATCATACTCGGGATTCTTTTCGGTATGCGTCGGACAGGGATACCAATCGGCCAGCGCTTTGAAACGGGACCAGTCAAAATCGAAGAAGTCTTTTCCGCCGTATTTATTCCAGAGGGTGTCGATTTGTTCGCCGGAGTCGATGAAATACTCGAAATAGACAGGCACTCGGGAAGGATTAAACCATTTCCAATAAACATCTTCTTTCTTCTTGGGCCAGGTAAAGACGCCTTTTTTGCGAACATGCTCAAGGCCATGTTCATCGCCAAATCTATCCCTCAGGAGGCGATCGGTGATATCCTCCCAGGAATGGAATACGCTTCCGTCTTCAACCAATTTATTTTTCTCATCCATCTCGCCGCCGTAGCGAACGCCAATGGAATCGTTTAGACCTTTGTAGAACTTACCATGAATGCCGAGACGTTTGCAGATTTCGAGCATGACTTCATTGAAGTCGCGTCTTTCATATAGCGGCTTGATTACTGGCTGACGTATCGTCCAGCCCCAGTCATCCTCGCCTTGCGGATGCGAGAAAGTGGAGGGGAAACTGACAGCCGGAGTATATCTTTCGAGGAAACAGGTATCAGGAAGAACGATATCGGCGACCGCTTCTTCAAACTCGGTCACATAAAGCTGGAAGGAGAAGATAAAATTAAATTTCTTGAGGAAGTTCTCCGTGACCGCCTCGGAGTTGCCCATCGTCATCACCGAGTTGGAACCGAAATTGAGCATGACATCCGGCTTGTATGGGATATCGAATCTTTCGAGCATATCGAACCATCTCGGGCTGGTGATGGTAAAGGCGTTGTAGATTGAGGTCGGGAACATATCATGCAAATCAAGACGAGTCGGCGGGCCGGGTTTGCGTAACGGATACGGTTTGTGATCATACACCCAGGCTCCGGCGACGAGCAGACCATCGGGACACGGATAAGGAATCTGATACGGTTTGCCGGTGCCTTCATAGCCGCTGCCGACAGAAGCGCCCAAACCCAAAGCACTTCCGTAGGTATCGGCGGCGCCGACTATGTGATTGACCATATCAATCGACAGACAGGTCCATCCGGAATTGGTATGTCCCTGACTGCCGCGGAAGAAGTGAGTCGCGACAGGACGTCTTGGAATCTTCCTGGGACCTTTGCTCGTCTGAATCGTAACCGTCGAACCGATTTCGGCCGCTTCACCGAATTCCTTGGCGATGCGGCTAATTGTCGCGGCCGGGACGTAGGTAATTTTTTCAACATATTCCGGAGTGTATTTCTTGACGTGTTCTTTCAATAATTCGAACGCCGGACGGCAATTGGAGCCGTTGACGTTGTAAGTACCGGTCAGGGCGACTTCGTGAGCCACGTCTTCGTATTCTACTCTCGTAACGGACGGATCGTTATGAACCTTGGGGCAATTATCAGCCACGTCCCAGACGAGCGGTTTGTTGGTATCCGGGTCGCGCATATATCTTCCGTCGGATGGACGAATCAGGTATGGACTGTTGGTCTTATACATTAGATATTCGGCGTCATAAATACCATGCTCATTGAGAAGCGAATTGACCAAACCTAACGCCAGAGCGCCGTCGGTGCCGACCCGAATCGGAACCCATTCATGCGCCTTGGACGCCTGCGAGCTCTGAAACGGATCAAAGACGACGTTTTTGAATCCGCGGGCGCGGGCATCGGCCACCTGAGTCGCGTTCTGTACGGCGACGTGACCGGCGCCGTGTCCTTTGGAACATCCAAAGTTCAGGGCGTAATTGCAGTTGGCGAAGTCGGGAATAATCGACCAGGATACATGCATGATGCCGTTCATGAAGTGGGCGCCGTTTCCGCAATGGAGACCGCCTCCGGAAACCCAGTAATTGGGCGTGCCGAAGCCCTTCATGAATCCGATTACACCAAAGCGTATTTCGGAAGCCTGGGTTGTAGTCGCCTGGAAAAAGGCTCCGCGCGGATCGCGCTCCTGGCATTCCTTGAGTTTTTTGACAATTATATCGTACGCTTCCTCCCATGAGATGCGCACAAACTTGGGATCAACCCCAAGACCCTTTTCTGGATTGGTTCTTTTTAGGGGATAATTAACGCGATAGGGATCGTACAATAATTGCGGCGCGGCAAGGCCTTTGACGCAAATATGTCCTCGACCGGTAGGCGCGTCGGGGTTCCCCGCTAATTCGGTAATGACCCCATCCTGCCGGCGGACTTTTATACCGCACATGCAGTAGCACTGGCCACAGCAAGTCGGGGTCCAAACGTCTTCTTTAACCTGGGCCTGTGATGAAACGGCCATAGATCGACTCCTCCTTCAGATCAGTATATCCGGCAATATTCCGGAATCAAGAATAGCGCAAAATACACCCTGGTAAACCCATAGTCAAACGGTTTTTTATTTATAGAAAATCAGAGCATAAATTATCCTCTTATTCTCTATCTACTTTTGAAAAAGGTCGTCTTTATCCATGTAATTTATAATGGTCGGATTGGTTACCCTAATCGGAAACAAAAATAATGTGCCTATATTTTATTTTGGGCGATTATATACTTAACAAACCCAATTGGGGGAATAAAGGAAAGCACAGGCCCGGAGCCAGGGATTGGGGTCATAAGGAAAAGGTATTTTCTCTTGTCGAGCGCGGTGGTGAAGTTAGGTCTTATCACGTACCTACTGTGGCGGCAAAGACTTTGAAGCCGATAATGAAAGAACAGATCAGAAAGGATACGGAAATATTCACCGACGATTTTAGGGCCTATTCCGGTATTGACAAAGAATTTGAAAATCACGAAGTTGTTAACCGTAGCGCAGGAGAATACGTGTGCGGTAGGATTCATACAAACACAGTTGAGAATTACTTTATTATCTTGAAACGCGGATTGACTGGGATTTATCAACATGTCGGTGCAAACCATTTAAAGCGTTATAATAGGTGAGTTTGATTTTAGGTACAACAATAGGCAGATGTCCGATATTGACCGCACCAACGTTGCATTGGTTGGGATAGAGGGCAAAAGGCTATTGTATCGGGACTCATCGGAATAGTATTTAGCTCTGACACCAACAGAAATGGCAAGGTGGTACCAATGTCCGAAAACAAATTGAAATTCACAATCCGAAGTCGTAAAAACGACGGAGATCGCCTGCGCTTGGATGATTTTGCAGAAGAACTGTCCCACATTTACAAGATATTAGTACGGATGGATAAGCTCGTTAGCCGAAAACGGCAGCCCACGATGTTTTTCCAGATCACCAATCTTGAGTATTCCAGCCCCGCTACCGTTGAGGTGGCAGCTATACCGGAAGAACCCTCTATCGACTATACTAAGGCTGTGGGCGTGAAGTTTATCAAGGGTATCGGCGATATCCAAAGAGGCGAAATCCCAGAAGATTTCGACGATTCCCTTGTAAACGATTTCAGAAAACTTGGGTCCAGTATCAATAAAGAGGTTGCTAGCATTGACGTAGCGTTCGACAACGAACGCGTAAATATTAGTCGTCACTTGGATGAGTTTATTGGTGATGTGTTAGGTGGGGATTATTTTGCTGAGGGCAGTATCACCGGTATGTTGGAACAGATCAACATTCACGGCGGCAAGAATGAATTTAGGGTCTATCCCGTTGCAGGTCCGGTTAGCATCAAGTGTAAATTCTCCGATGACGTAAAGGGTGATGCCGTCAAATCTCTTGACAGACACATAACTATTTATGGACGCCTGGGGTATCGCCCGAGAGCGAAGTTTCCACATTGTGCAGAGGTAAACAGAATAGAGATACATCCGCCTGATAATAAACTACCGTCCTTTGCAGACCTGCGGGGAGTTGCGCCAGATGCTACCGGCGACCTTAGTTCTGAGGACTTTATTAGGAGGCTTCGCGATGCCGATTAAAGTACCTCTTGTGTACCTCGATTCGTGTATTTTCATTGCTTGGTTAAAGAACGAACAAAGAAAGAATCCCGAAGAGACGAAGGGCATAAGTGAAATCATGCGGCTCATCGACGACAACAAGGTACGAATGATCACAAGTGCCGTTACGCGAGCAGAGGTTTTGCGATGCACGTTGTCAGTTAAGGCCCAAAGAGATTTTGATAATGTCTTGCAAAGGCGAAATGTTGTGGTGGCGAGCACTGATCACAATATGTATACGTTAACCCATGACTTGCGCGACTTTTATCAGAACATAAAGGATCAAGAAAATCTCCCAACGCTATCTGTTCCAGATGCGATTCATTTAGCAACGGCTATTCATTATGAGGTGGAAACGTTTTACACGTTTGACGGAAAAGACAAACCCGGCAAAAGTCGAGCTTTGTTACCTCTCGACGGTAATGTTGCTGGGTACGACCTGAAGGTCAAAAAACCACTGGGTGTGCCTGACTTATTTACTGGTAAAGAAGAAAATGCCAAGGAAACAGACGACGAAGATTGAAAACGGCGACCAGTCTGATATCGGCTTCGACGACATCATGCGTCGATTGGTGAATGTCCCACCCAAAACCACTAAACCTAAACCCAAGAAGAAAAAGAAGAAGGCCAACAAGAATCGTGATTAGGCGCGTTTTATTTTGGGTTGTGTGGGTGTCTTAATTATGACGACCGCAACAATCACTAAAATCGAACAGCCTGGCGTCCATGAAATAAGAGTTTCTTCTGCCAGCATTGCGCCCAGAATTAACGCTATTATAGGATTCACAAAAGCATAGGTTGACGCTTTGGCCGGGGTCGATGCGGATAGTAACCATACATAGGCGGCAAAAGCGATCGATCCGAACGAAATCAGATAGCCCAGTGAAAACCAGGACCTGAGAGTGATAGCGCTGAAATTTAAATCAAGTATTTCACCGGATATAAATGATATTATTAAAAGTCCTGTTCCTCCGGTTATCATTTGCATACCAACGCCCAATAACTTTGATGATGGTTGATCCGCATACCGGGAATATGTTGAGCCAATAGCCCATGATATTGTGGCTGCAACCAGCTGGCCGGCACCGTGCTGGACATGGCGCATGTTATATAAAAGCAACTCCGCGATGCTGAGATCGACCGAACCGAATATATATCGTTCTTTTTGGCTCGATCATCGGTCATACCCATAATCGTCTTTTAGAATTGGCCAATATAGCATCTTGAGATTTCACCCGCCATGAAAAAAAATGAAACCCTCAGGCTTTTCCGACCGTAATTAAAGTATGTTGTTCTAGTTTACAGAATAATTGGAGTAAAAAGCGTATGAAATGGCTTTCAAGAAAAGAAGAACTGGTTTTGCTCTCGATCAAGAAGCTGGAAGATGACGCATATGGAGTCACAATCAGGGAGCAATTGGCTCGGATTACGAGAAAATACTGGTCGATCGGAGCGATCTATGACGTTTTGGATCGTTTATTGGAAAAGGGAATGGTGAAAGCGGCGGTCGCGCCTCCTTTGCCGGGAAGAAGCGGCAGAAGCCGCAGAATATATACGGTCAGCCAGGAAGGAATAGAGGCTCTTGCAGAAGTGAGGGAGCTTAATAACACAATAAATGCGATGTTAACCGGGGCCAAAGTGCGGTCTCATGAATCATGAACAAAGATCAACCTGATAAACTGCCCCAATTTGCCATCTGGTTGCTCAAAGCGATTGCCAGGCCTGATGATTTTTATTATGCGGCGGGCGATTTGAGCCAAATTTACGCTTCTATCCTTCGGCATAAGTCTCCGATTGTGGCATGGATGTGGTTCTGGTGGGAAATTCTAAGGTCTTTACCGGGGTTCATGAGGAACACTATTTACTGGAGTATCGTAATGTTTAAAAATTACTTAAAGATTACCGGGCGCAACATAAAGAAACAATTTGGATATTTCACTATCACCATTGCCGGCCTTGCGGTAGGAATGGCTTGCAGTCTTCTAATCATGCTCTGGGTACAGCATGAGTTGAGTTTTGACAGTTTTCATCAGAATGCCGATCGCATTTACAGACCATATCTTGATGTACACTTTGGTACGCCGATAAGGGTGCCTGTCAGCAGCGCTCCCATGGGTCCCGCCATGGTGGAAGAATTCCCTGAAATTGCGGCTACGGTCAGATTTTCGGGAGATTCCCGAATCGCCGTCACCGTCGGAGAGAGTGAGTATTTTGAGGATGATGTTACTTTTGCCGAAAATTCTCTATTCCAGGTTTTTGATTTCTCAATGATACGGGGAGACCCGATGACGGCTCTCGAAGAACCTTTTACAACCGTTTTATCTGAGTCAACGGCCCGGAAGTATTTTGGAGATGCAGATCCAATCGGCCAGATTATACGATTCAACGGAAGAGATGATTACACTGTGACCGGGGTATTTAGAGACATTCCTTCCAATTCCCATATCACGTTCGATATCGTTCGGTCTCACCAGACCCTGGTATCAACCGGCTCGGATTATTTGAATGATTGGTTCGATTTTAATACAACTACCTATTTAATTTTTGAGGAGGGTGTTGATTACCACGCTGTTGAGCAGAAAATGGACGACTTCGCAAACAGGCATTTTGGAGATCTGCTTGCAATGGGGGGCAGTATGAAAATCTACTTCCAGCCGTTAAAGGATATTTACTTGCATTCCGACTTTGGCCAAGATTACGGAATTGTTGGTAATATGACGTATGTTTACAGCTTTACGGCGGTTGCCTTATTTGTTCTTTTGATCGCCTGTATCAATTTTGTGAATCTGACAACCGCTCGTTCCGCTTCTCGCGCTCGTGAAGTTGGCCTTAGGAAAACATTTGGGGCTGATCGTAGAAAACTCATTGGGCAGTTTCTCGGTGAAGCTGTATTATACTGCCTGTTAGCCTTCGCTCTGGCATTAATATTATTTGAATTGGCTCTACCGGCGTTCAATAATCTCGCGGGATGTGACATAAGTCTCGAATATTTCACCAATCTCGAGTTGATGCTTGGATTACTCGGCGGGGCCGTATTGATCGGCTTGTTGGCCGGATGTTATCCTGCCTTTTATCTTTCGGCTTTTAATCCATCGCAGACTCTCAAAAAAGTACCGGTCTCCAGTAAATCAGGTTCAGGGATTCGTAGCGCCTTAGTCGTCTTTCAGTTTTCCATTTCTATTATTCTAATCATCGGAACGCTCACCATTTTTAGTCAGATTGATTTTATGAAAAACCAGGAACTGGGATTTGACGGCGCGCAGGTTCTGGTTTTGCCGAACGTAAATTCCGCAGTCAGTAATAATTTTGACGTTCTCCTGAGTGAACTGGAGAGAGCCCCGGGAGTCGCGGGAGTCACTGCGTCGACCAGAATCCCCGGGCGCGGAATTTCAAAATCAATCTATTTCCCCGAAGGTCAAATGGATGATGAATCCCAGACGATGAATTACATAGGCACTGATCATGAATTTTTGGAAGTCCTTGGTATAACTCTGGCTGAGGGTAGAAATTTTTCGCCAGAGATCACCACTGACGTCTCCGAGGCAATCATTATCAACGAAGCGGCGGTTCGATTGATAGGCTGGGATGAGCCCCTGGGCAAAATCATCCGTACCTCACCGGCAGATGACACGGAACCGAATTCAGTAAAACGAGTGATTGGTGTCGTTAAGGATTTTCATCAGTATTCACTCCAAAATCCAATTGAGCCTTTGGTAATTCAATATGAGCGGGAACCTTTGAGAGATGTCTCTCTCAAATTGGCCGGGATATCGGTCACTCAATCAATTGAGGCAATCGAGCAAATCTGGAAACAGTTCGCTCCGGGAATTCCTTATGACTATTTCTTCCTCGACGAGGATTTTGACCGGCAATATCGAAAAGAAGTAATGCTGAGTAAAATCGTGCTTTATTTCTGTCTGTTGGCAATATTTATCGGTTGCCTGGGACTGCTTGGAATGGCATCTTATGCCGCCGAGCAGAGAACCAAAGAGATTGGAATTCGCAAAGTACTCGGCGCATCAACTTCGGGTGTGGTGGCCTTGTTAACCCGACAGTTTTTAGGCCTTGCTGTAATTTCCAATATTGTTGCCTGGCCGGTTGCGTATTTTATCATGCGTAAATGGTTGGAGAATTTTGCTTATCGTATTGATCTCGGTCTGGGTATATATGCTTTTGCTACTTTATTGGCTTTAACTGCTGCGCTGGGGACAGTTGTTTACCAGGCGATTAGAGCGGCCTCGGCTAATCCAGTGGATAGTCTTAAATGCGAATAGGTCGAAACGAATGATGGGCGGCCGGTACGTATATTGGCTATCATTGATGAATATACCCGGGGATGCCTATGGCGATGCCAATTGTGATTGTGATTATAACGTCGGCGACGCCGTTTATTTGATAAACCATGTCTTCAAAGGCGGCCCAGAACCATGTGCCAACTGAGATTTAATCAATTTAGGATAAAAATCTTCTGGGAAAGAAAATGTGTGTCGTCAGAACATTTTGGACATTTCAAGTCGTAATTTAAGAGACACTTTTTTGTATTGCCATGTAGTCTGAAGGCGTACAAGGAGCACAAAGATGAATATAAAAAGGGCCTTTATTCTCTGCTTTTTAGTCTCCTCTTCATTGGCCGTGCAGACCCAGGACATATTCAAAGCAGCTGAAAAAGGTGATATGTCAACCATCAAGATGCTATTGAAAAAAGATCCTAAATTGGTCACTGCCAGGGATATGAAAAGAACACCGGGCAACACACCACTCCACTTTGCGGCGTCAGAGGGTCATACAGAGGTCATCGAGTATATGATCGAAAAAGGGGCGGATGTAGATACGAAGTCCTATTTTGGCATAACTCCCCTTCATGTAGCCGCACAAAATGGTCAACAAAAAGTGATCGAGTTATTAATCAAAAAAGGGGCGGATATTCATGCCAAGGGCAGGAGTAGACATACGCCTGCTTTTTATGCTGCATTCGGAGGACACCTAGAGATTATTGAATTGTTATTACGAAATGGTATTGATATCAATAGTAAGGGTATGAATGGAATGACACTCCTTCACAGTGCAGCCTCTGGAGGACACTTAGCCCTCACTCAATATCTGGTTGAAAAAGGGATGGATGTGAATACTTCGAATGCTTTCGGCCGGACTCCGCTCCACTTTGCCGTTTCGGGTGGTTATAAGGCCGTGATAGAACTGTTGCTTGATAAAGGATCGGACATAAATAAAAAGAGCTTGGATATGAGAACACCCCTGCACCTCGCAACCCTAGGCAATCATCAGGAGGTCGCTGATCTGCTCATAGAAAAAGAAGCTGATAATAGACCATGGGGATTTCCGGTTCTGGAAGGCGAGTATCTGGGACAGAAGCCGCCAGGCAAAATACCTGAAATATTCACACCGGGGATCATCTCAACAGATGGAGGAGATTTTGCAGGAACTTTTTCTCCAGATGGCGAAGAGTTCTACTATACAGCGAACGGCGGGATTAAAAACCTGAGAATGAATACCATCATGGTCACAAGACGAATCAACAATCGATGGACCGAACCGGAGGTAGCGTGGTTCTCTGGAAAAACCTTTGATTTTGAACCGCATATCTCACCGGATGGAGAAAAACTCTATTTCGGGACAAGAAGGCCTCTCGAGGAAAACGGGGAATCAACAGGAATGCATCAATGGGTTTTAAACAAGTCCGAAATGGGATGGGCAGAACCAAAACCTCTGAGGACTCCATTTGTAGAAAACCATGTCATGTATGTCTCAACAGCCAACGATGGCACGATCTATTTTACAGGAAGGGATGGTATCTATTTATCAAGGCTGGACGATGGCAAATATAAAAAGCTTCAAAAACTATCCAACAAAATCAACGACGATTATAACGCGGCACACCCTTTCATCGCACCCGACGAGAGCTATCTGATATTCGATGCCATGCCCTATGGACCGCAAGAAGGCGCCAGGCTCTTTATCAGTTTCCGAGAAGAAGATACTACTTGGACAACGCCCAAGAATCTGAGTAAAGTCTGGGGATCTCGGGATCCAGAGATGGCTGCCAGCGTATCACCCGATGGAAAGTACATCTTTTTTTCTCGGGAAGGGAATATTTATTGGGTGGATGCCAAAGTGATTGACGACTTGAGATAGAAGAAGATTTTACTCACAATACAATAAAGGGCAAATCAATCTTGTATTCAAAGTGACTGAAATGGACAAACTTTGTTCTTGAACCCCTATATGGGAAATCTTGGTCTATTGTGTGTTGTTGCCCTTTCTAACACTTTTCTAATAAAATCGGTCATAACAACAGACAAAAAGGGAAAACACCAAACACTGTGTTGCCTGTAACTTATTGTTATTATTGCAGATTAGTACTAGTGTCATGTCAAGTATCTAATGTCGGGTAAAGCCGTCGCAATTTTATTCGTGCTTTTTTTGTAGTGAACTGCCAGTTAATTACTGCTTTCCGATTATTCCTGTGATTTTGCCATGCGGCAACCTCTTTTTTGACCTCTGATATGTGGTCGATTCCCCTGTTCAAATTGTCTGACGACGTACAAAGAGATGGCCAGAATGTTATCTATGGTCTGAACAAGGAAAAAGTCGGTGTCTCTTGCAGCGAATTCTGTGATTGCTGACACGTAAACCCCAGAAATCGAAGGAAAAAAAAGCAGAAAATGAGTGTTTTTTGTTGAAACAAATATGCGGTTATGTGCATATATACATACGAGGATTATTTGTTTTGAGCCAATGCTATGATTGGCTCCGGGTACTAACCCTTAGCATGGAGGATGCCGTGAAGCGCTTTACGATTCCTCGTACAGCCCATTGCAGTGATGGATGCAGTAGTGTGTCCCGGGTAAGACCCTAAACTGCCCGGTAAGTTCGTTTCCGGAAATCTCGAGCAACATGCCAGATCGTGATTCTCCTCGTCTTGTTGCCCCTGGTTTCCGCACGGTATCAGTGATAATCGTGGTGGGCAGGCACCGGTGAACAATATCGGTCACCGGATGCTCGTTTCAGCCTAAAACGAAAACATCCGCCCCGATGAGGAGATAAGGAGGTAATATAACCGGTTCGTGCTTGTGCTGTGGCACGGAGTTGCAGGCTCGACAAGCGCGTCCGGGCTGAAAAGTAGATCTATAGCGGAGAACCGGAAAATCCAGCTAATCTGAGCGTCATTGCAGACCAGGATATCAGACCCATTCTCAGGTTTGTAGGCGGCGACAGTCTATATTTCTGCTGGAAAATCCTGCTACGGTAAAGACAAACGACTCGACATGCTTATATGACGAGAGGCCGATTAGAGCACGGCACATTATCATATGAATGCGGGTAATCGATAAAACTAATGGAGATTAAATATGGATATAAAGAGAATTGGAGTTCTTTGGGTAATAATGTGTTTCAGCCTGATAGGATTAGCGGTATCGGTCGGGGCGCAGGAAGCCGGATTCACTCCAACGTACAATCCGGAACTGACTCTATCAAAGACAGTAAATCATATCAAAATAGATGGACGTTTAGACGATGCCGGATGGGCCGGAACTGCCAGGGCGGACAACTTCGCCGAACACTATCCCGGTGATCAAACCAAGCCCGCGGTGAAAACAGAGGCTTACATTACCTATGACGAAAACAACCTATATATTGCTTTTATTTGCCATGATGACCCAAGCACCATACGGGCATCTATCTGCGAACGAGACAAGATACCGAATGATGATTATGTCAGGTTTTGTTTGGACACTTATGGCGATGCGGCTTGGGCTTACATTTTTTATGCAAATCCCTATGGCATTCAGAATGATGCAATGTGGGCGAGCAGTGGTGGCGAAGAAATCGGATATGATCTAATATGGGAATCGGCCGGTATTATAACCGACTCTGGCTACCAGGTCGAAATGGCCATACCGTTTACATCTCTTCGCTTCTCCCGCGAGGGAGACCGGGCCTGGAAAGCCGATTTCTGGCGAAATCACCCAAGAGAAGTGCAATCAGAATATTCCTGGGCTGCCTATGACCGTGATGAGAACTGCTGGCCGTGCCAATGGGGTACCATTAACGGAATAGCGGGGGTTAGACCGGGGCGAGGTATTGAGATCACACCGGCTGTAGTTGGGTACCAATCCGGAGCCCTGGTCAATAGTGCAGACGATTCGTCTCCGGGCGAGTTTGTCAATGATGATCCTAAAGAGGATATGTCATTGTGGGCAAAATACGGGATATCCTCCAATGTAACTGTAGAGATGACGCTCAATCCGGATTTTAGTCAAATCGAAGCAGATGCCGGACAAATAGACGTCAATACTACATTTGCTCTCTTATATCCTGAGCGACGTCCGTTTTTTCAGGAGGGTAACGATATTTTCCGTACGCCTATCAGAACTCTGTACACGCGCGCCATCAATGATCCTGAATTTGCCGGTAAAGCAACGGTGCGTTCAGGTCGTACAAGTCTTGGCTATCTTGTAGCTCAGGATCGGCAATCACCGGTTTATTTGCCATCTGAGGAGCGGAGTTTCTTTGTACAATCCGGACGCAGTACATCGAACATTCTTCGACTCAGACAGACGGTGGCTGGTGGTTCCCAGGTTGGCCTGGTTATCACCGACCAGAGATTCAACTGCGATTGGTCAAATTCCACGATAACAAGTGACGGCCAGTTTCGTATTGCTCCAAGCCTGCGTGCTCTATATCAGATATCGGTGAGCCATGTATCGGAACCAGACGATGCTGAACTGACGGAGGCCATCCCGAATCCCGATTCGCTTTGGGACAAAAATCACACCAGGGCCTTTGACGGTGAATCGTTTTGGGGCCGCCAAAACTACGCGTCAATTAGATGGTGGACGAGCGATTGGAATGCCTCGCTTACTTATCAGGAAACAGACCCGACCTTCCATCAGTACATCGCTCTTAATTCAAGGAACCACAGCCGCAATATCGGGACCGTGATGGGCCACGTTATTCGCCCCAAAACCGGGCTGTTTGAGACGATTAATCCCCATATCAGAGCGAGAGCCGATTGGAACTGGGACGGTAAGAATAAATATACAACCTACGAACTTTGCTTATGGACCCGACTTAGGAAGGCACAGGCACAGTTCTATTCACAATATGTGGGAAAGTCGGAGAACTTCGGCGGCAGACAATACGACAAGACCTGGTATATATATCAGGACGCAACGTTATCTCTTGGAGATCCGGTGCAGTTCTATGGCGGGATAGAATACGGCCACAAAATCGCCAGACGGTACAACACCCTGGGCAAGATTCTTCGCCTCTATTTCACTCTTGATATCAAACCACACGATCGTCTATTGGTGCAACAATGGTTAGATTACGAGAGCGCTACAGAGGTTGAAGGGGGCGCGGAGCTGTATGATGGATTCATTTGGCGTACTCGTCTCAATTACCAGGTATCAAAACCACTCGCAGTTCGCCTGGTAGCCGAATACGACGATTTTTATGAAACATGGCGAATAGATCCGCTCTTGACCTATCGCCTGAATCCATTTTCGGTCCTTTATGCCGGAATGACAAGCAACTACCAGAGGTTGGCAACTGTAGGATTCAACGAAAGTAGCTCGTATTCCACGCGACTGGCATCCAGACAGTTCTTTATGAAGTTGCAATACCTCTTCCGGTTGTAAATTGAATTTGGAATCGTTATCCTATGCTTGACTATAATAAATTTCGGAATAACGAAAAAACCAAAGTGTGGTAATTTAGTGAGGTGGCGTCAGCGCTGAAATACCATCTATGCTTGAGAGGAGAAAAGAATGAAACAACCTGTTGATGGCAATTTGTTAAGCCCGTTGCCCATCGTTCTGCTTGGAGCGATGGTCAACGACCGACCCAATTATATGGTTGTCGGATACGTCTGCCCATTTGATTTCGGGAAATATATTTTTCTTAGCCTGTACAAGAAGCGATACACTCGAATCGGAATTCATGAGAAAAAAACGTTTAGTGTAAATATTCCCTCGGAATCGCTCCTGGCAGAAACAAATATCTGCGGTAGTAAATCCGGTCGGGATGTTGATAAAGGAAAATTATTTAATACGTTTTTTGGCGAGTTGAAAACAGCGCCAATGATACAACAATGTCCTATTAATATTGAATGTGAATTGGCGGACGTCCTGGATTATGGCGATAATGAGGGAATAATTGGACGTATCATAAAGTCATATGCCGATTCGCAGTATCTTGAGGAAGACAAACTTGATTTCAGAAAGATTCATCCAATTCTCTGGGCCACTGGAGGTGACTTCAACTATTACAGTCTGGGTGAAAGGCTGGAGGATGGTGAAGCAGAGGAATAAACGGCAAAAGAAATACATCGAACTCGGGTGGTACACTATTTGACCGCCTCTTTACAGACTTTTGCTCCGCCTCACTACACATGCTTAGAGGTATTTTGAGGTTCTCTGGTTCATGGCGGTTGAGCGTGAAGAGGTACCTCACAATATAAGAACATTGCATGAATTCGTTTAACTATGTCAGGAAACCGCCGCGGTGATGGTTCTCTATTCACCCAAAGAATAAGGAGGAAAAAAAGGTATGCCTAAGTCCAGAACAGCTACGGAACAGAACCAGAACATGTATTCGCGAAGAAAGTTTGTGAAAAAAGGCAGTGCGGCCCTGGCTGGCCTGGCGACTTCGATTCCTGGTGCCAGGTTGGCAGCCGGTGCAGACAAGGTGCCAGATAGTACCGGAAGAGCGACAACTTGCCATGGTTATCGATCTGGATAGGTGCCTTGGCTGCAAAGCCTGTGCCGTTTCCTGCAAGTCCGAGAATGGCGTGCGGCTGGGTGGTTTTCGATCATGGGTCTCAGAGAAAGAAAGAGGTCAATACCCGATGGTTACTCGTGCTTTTCTTCCCCGGCTCTGTAACCATTGTGAGAAACCGGCCTGTCAGAAGGTCTGTCCGGTGGGAGCCACGTATAAAAGAGCGGACGGCCTGATCGTCATAGACAAATCCAAATGTATTGGCTGTCGATACTGTATGGTTGCCTGCCCCTATGGTGTTCGTTACTTCAATCCCAGGAGAGATTCTGAAGAGGCCCGGCTGTTCCCTGCCCGCACTTTCGGCACGGTAGACAAGTGTGATTTTTGTGCTCACCGGGTGGATAACGGTGTCGTGCCTGCTTGTGTGAATACCTGCATTGCATATGCGCGGACCTTTGGCGACCTAAATGACCCGGAAAGCGAAGTGTATCGGATACATAATAGTGAACGCCTTGTGCCGCTCCTGCCCGAGTTTGGAACCGGACCATCTGTTTTCTATAAAGGTGGGCACCCGATGTTGTTTGCTGTTAGCCACGGAACAAGGAAGGTGACAATATGAAAGCGCTTTCTGCTCAGTCCTACATAAGACCGACCGTCAAAAGGGGGATGGGCGGTACAGTTGTGAGTATCCTGCTTATCGCGGGCAGCGCCTATTGGCTTTATCATTGTTACCGTATTCTGGCGGTGGGGCTTACAACTTTGGGTATTGATACTTTCGGCGCGACTTGGGGCATACTGGTTGCCAATACCGTACACATAATTGGCATAAGTCATGTCGGCATTGCCATCTCAGCGGTGGTGCGGATTCTGCGTCTCGATCAATATCGCTCCATAGCAAGGATAGCAGAGTTCATCACTCTCATCGCCCTTGCGACCGCCGTAATCAACCTGCTCCTCCATGTCGGACGCCCGGACCGTTTCATTCTGAATGTATTTCTGTATGGTAAGTGGCACTCCCCGATGGTCTGGTCGATGACGGTCTTTGTCCTGTACTTCCTTACCAGTTCCGTTTATCTGTATCTGTCCATGCGGCGGGACCTCTGGACGATGACCAGGCTGGCAACCAAATCCAGGGGCCTATATCAGTTTCTGGCGTTCGGCTATCAGGATACTGAGGGAGAGCGAGCTCGTCATAAGCGCGTTCTCTTCTGGCTGGCGCTCGCACTGATTCCGATAATGATATCCGTCCACTCAGTTTATGGTCTGCTCTTCGGCATGATCTCAGCCAAGGCCGGATGGTACAATCCACTTCAGGCGCCCTACTTTGTGCTGGGGGCCATTGTCTCCGGCTTTTCTACAATTCTCGCAGTCGCCGCTCTCTTGCGACGGGTCTATTCCTGGCAACACCTGCTGACCGATCGCCTGTTTCGCGTTTTTGGCATTTTCCTGACCTTCATGGTTTTTCTCTATCTCTATTTTATGTTGAGCGAACATCTGACAGCGCAGTATCTGCCAACGGTAGCGGATGGCGCCATATCGGATTCTCTCCTCAGCGGGAGGTTCTCGGGTGTTTTCTGGATGACCACTATCGTGGGTTTGATCATGCCGTTTGGGTATCTGTTTGTCCAATCGGTGAAGAGGGGCTATGTTAACATAGGCCTGACTGCCACGGCAGCGGTTCTTATTAACGTTGCCCTGTGGTTGAAACGATATTTCCTCGTGGTTCCGCCTCAGTACCAGCCGTATCTCCAAACCGCTCGACCGCTTACGGAGTATATACCAACTCATACGGAATGGGTCGTAACTCTGGGTTCCTATGTAGCGGCGGCTCTGGTGTTCCTCTTTCTGATAAAGTTGTTTCCCACAATTGAACTACCGGTTGGTTCTGACACGGTTGCTTATCAGAAAACGGTCGACCACTCATCCGCCCGAAAGACGGTTATGGTTATATCGCTCGTAGCCGGGTTCTTGATGATCATCTGAGGTCTGGTAACCCGGGACTACGACTATGCACCGATCAAATGGTTGATCGGAATCATTTTCTTGTTGGCTATTCCACTGACGGGTTGCTTGATATCCGATCGCCCCGTAGCCCAGGCCAATGAGAGAGAGCAGGTACACTATTCGGATAACCCCTCAAATAAAGGTGACGCTCATGAGTAACAAAGATCGACGTACATTTCTCAAGTATGCCACCCTCGGGGCCGCAGGCACTATTCTGGGGGTTGAAGGCGGTTCCGCTGATTCTCCTATCAGTGGCAAACTCAATCTAAACCCGGACGGGAAGGACTTCTCGCTGGTAACCAAACAGGAAAGAAAAGCCATTCCGTCGGCCTGCTGGCAATGCTTGAATGTAGATGCTATCATCGGCTATGTCGAGAATGGTCGGTTGGTCAAGATTGAAGGCAATCCCGCGATGATCAAGTCCGGGGGCAAGATATGTGCGCGAGGGCAGGCCGGTATCAACCAGGTTTATAATCCCGATCGACTACTCTACCCGATGAAACGAGCCGGTGCGCGTGGCGAAGGCAAGTGGCAGCGCATCACCTGGGATGATGCGATGGACCTGTTAGTTAACGGCGGCGAGATCGCGGGGCACCAGGTTAAAGGAATGCAGACCCTGCGCGATGAGGGCACACCCGAGAAGTTTCTTTTCCATTACGGTCGTATGACGGGATCTGATTGGGTCGTTAACAACCTCTATTTCCTTCCGGCTTACGGCACCGGCTCGGTAGGCGATCACAATTCGATCTGTGTCAACGCCGGCGGCGTTGACAACTCCTATACCGGACAGGCGCGCCCATCGGCCACGGTCAAAGAAGCAAAGCTGATGGTGAATTTCGGCAGTGCCATTCTGGACGCCGGTTTCTCTTTCATCCCCGACGCCCGCGATTTTTCCAATGCCCTGGCCAGAGGGATGAAAATGTATACGTTCGATGTACGCCTGTCAAATACCGCTGCCAAGTCAACCGAGTGGGTGCCGATCAAACCAGGTACTGACCTGGCAGTTATTCTGGCTATGGGGAACGTGCTAATTGAGGAAGGTCTGGCCGATGAGGCTTTTATTCGAGATTTCACAGACGTCTCCATGGATGAACTGGGGCAGCATCTGGCCTCATACACTCCTGAGTGGGCCGAATCGATTAGTGGAGTCCCGGCGAAGAAAATTCGAACGATTGCCACAGAGCTGGGGACCATTAAACCTGGTTTGGTAACTAGCAAAAGAGGTCTTTTTATGCACCACAACGGCGTGCAAGCCCAAAGGGCTCTACATCTCCTGAGTGCTTTGGCTGGTCACATCAGCCCCAAAGGGACCAGAGGACCAAGGGCTGGTTGGGACTATGCTTTCCCGTTCCCGCAACCTGCCGAACCACCCAGGAGCCTCAATCTATTTAGCGGAGAACCAGGTAAATACTTCTTTACAGATTGGGGGGTGTCGCATAAAATAGTCCATATGCTTGATCAAGGCCTTGATCGACCGGAGATATACCTGGTCTATTGCCATAATCCAGTTTATTCAAATGGTGATTGCAGCCATAACATCAAGGTATACAAGGACGTGGAAAAGGTTCCTTTCCTGGTGGCCTGCGATGTCGTCCTGAGCGAAACCTCAGAATTAGGCGACCTTGTTATTCCTGATGCCACTTACCTCGAACGATGGACCCTGGAAAGCACCACTGCCAACAACACCCCTGAGTATTATCTGCGCCAGCCAATGCATCCACCTCTTGGTGAGGCCAGGAACTTTATCGATGTCGTGTGCGATCTGTCCAATCAGATGGACATAGGGCTTGGCTTCAATTCGGCCGAAGAGCTTGTTCGAGAAACCTGCAATAACACACCTGGTGTCAAGGAAGCGGGCGGCTTTGAGTACATGAAGGCCAACGGTATCTGGCACGGTGAGGCAGAGACAAGCGAGTACGATCAACCGCCGCTGAGTTTCAAATCCGAAGAACTGGGTGCGGCCGGTTTTGATGCCATACCGGCCTGGATGCCTATTCCGCAACACGTAGAGATGGCTGACAATGAACTGATCCTGACCACTTTCAAAGTGCCCGTTCAGACTCATTCGCGTACTCAAGGTTGCAAATGGCTGACCGAATTGCACCACGACAATCCGGCTTTGATAAACTCACGGACTGCTGCAAGGCTGGGGATTTCCGATGGCGACCAGGTTCGTCTGAAGTCAAGCGCAGGCGAAATGATCAGTACCGCTAAAACCATCGAGGGTATACATACCCGGGCAGTTGCCATTTCACACCACTGCGGCCATTGGGCTTGGGGTCACTATGCCTCGGGAAAGAAGAACTTTGGCCATACGCAGGAATCTGATGTCCACAACAAGTGGTGGGAGAGTGGACGCAGCCACGTCAATAATATCATCCCTTGCGTAGGGGATCCGATTTCGGGTTCGATGTGCTGGATGGATACCGTTGTAACAATCGAGAAAGTGTAACCTTAATATGACCTATATGACTCCAAATTGTACGTCGTCAGACAAATCGGACAAATTGGTACTAAAAACTAAGACATAGATTGCACTCTGGCAATGGTTTTTTTATAGTTTCGTTTCCTCAGTTTCATCGTTCGTTCTTTGATTCGATCCCTTTC